>CAJFOG010000139.1 GCA_904395785.1 uncultured Eubacterium sp.
AAAAATTTAAATAAAGAAAAATATGATATAACTGTATATAGTATTGTTAAAACAGGTGTATATGTTAGAAAAATTGAACAGTATTGTAAATTACATCATGGATTAAAGGACTACACTGAATATAGTTATTTAGGTAAACTATATTTCCGTATAAAAAATAAATTCATATATAAATTACCTAGTAAGTTAATATATAAATGGTTGATTAAAGATAAATATGATGTAGAAGTTGCTTTTTTAGAAGGATTTAGTACCAAATTAGTAGCTTCCTCCAATAATAAAAATAGTAAAAAAATAGCATGGGTGCATATTGATATGATTACAAGAGATTATGCTGATAAAATGTATAAATCCCTACAACAACATATCGATACTTATAAAATTTTTGATAAAGTTATAGCAGTTTCTGATGATGTTAAGCAGTGTTATATCCAAAAATTTAATCTAAATAATATAGAAACGAGATATAATCCTATAGATGAAATAGAGATTAATGAGTTAAGTTTAGATATGTTTGATTATGATGAGAAATATCTTAATTTTGTTACAATCGGTAGATTAGAGTATCAAAAAGGTTATGACAGATTACTTCGTATTGTAAAAAAATTAAATAAAGATTATGAGTGTTTTAAATTATATATAATTGGAGAAGGAAGTCTTAAGGGTGAATTCATAAAATTTATAGAGGATAACAAATTAAATAATAAAGTTTATCTTTTAGGCTTCAAAGAAAACCCTTATCGATATTTGAAAGGAGCATCTGCTTTCATTTGTTCATCTTATGCAGAAGGTTTTAGTACTGTAGCAACAGAGGCAATGATTTTAGGTGTACCAATTATTACAGTTGAATGCAGTGGTATGAAAGAATTATTTGGTAATTATGAGTGTGGTATTATTTGTAAGAATAAAGAAGAAGATTTATATAAGAGTATGAAAAAAATTCTAGACAATCCAGAACTACTAATACATTATAGAAATAATATTGTTCTTAGAAAAAAATTTTTCAAGCTTAAGAAAAGAATGGAGGAGGTAGAGAGTGTCTTGTAGGAAAAAAATAATAATCGTAACAAATAACCTTTATGGTGGTGGAGCTGAAAAAGTATTAGATACTTTAGTAAGTAATTTAAACAAGAATAAATATGATATAACTATACTAACATTGCATAAAGTAGATTTAATTCCTAATACATTTCAAGATGTAAAAATCAAGCATATTTTTATACATGATTCTATATTTAGTAAGATAAATAACAAGATAGCTTTAATATTGTATAATAAATTTCCTAAAGTTTTTTATAGAGTATTTATTAGAAAAAAATATGATATAGAAATAGCTTTTATAGAAGGCTATGCTACAAAAATAGTAGCAAATTCATTTAATAGAACAAGTAAAAAATATGCATGGGTTCATATCGATTTATTAACAACTCCCTGGAGTGAAATATGTTATAGAAATAATTTAGAAGAAAAAGAATGTTATCAAAATTTTCATAAAATACTATGTGTATCAAAAAGTGTTAAAGATAATTTTATTAATAAATTTCATTTGGATAAAAATGTATTTGTTCAATATAATCCAATTGATGAAAAAAATATTTATAATAAAAGTAATGAGTTTAAAATAAATAAGAATGATATTTTCAATTTTGTAACAATAGGAAGATTAGAATCACAAAAAGGTTATGAACGATTATTAAATATAGTAAATAGATTAAAGAGTGAAGGATTCTTATTTCATCTTACTATACTAGGTGAAGGTACACTTAAATCAAAATTAGAAACTAAAATAAAGAGAGAAAAATTGGATCAGTATGTATCCCTAGTAGGGTATCAAAGTAATCCTTATCCATATATTATTGCAGCAGATGCTTATATTTGTTCATCAATATCAGAGGGATATAGCACGACAGTTATTGAGTCAATAATTTTAAACACGCCAATTCTAACTACGAATTGTGCAGGAATGACAGAAATTTTTGGACAATATAAATGTGGGATAATATGTGAGAATAATGAACAAGCTGTATATGCAATGATAAAAGATGTTTTAATAAATTCTGAGAGTTTAAATTACTTTAAACAAGAGATTGAGAAAAGAAAAAGTTTTTTTAAATTAAGTAATAGAATAATTGAAATAGAGAGGTTATTAGATGAACCCTTTAATTAGTATTATAGTTCCAGTATATAATGTTCAAGATTATATTGAACAATGTATTAAAAGTATAATGAAGCAATCTTATAGTAACATTGAAATAATTTGTATTAATGATGGATCCACGGATAATAGTTTAAATATATTAAGAGGGTTACAAAAAATAGATAACCGTGTGAGAGTAATGACTATTAAAAATCAAGGTGTTTCTAATGCGAGAAATGAAGGTATAATTTCATCTAAAGGAAAATATCTTTTGTTTATAGATAGTGATGATTATATACCTATAGATTATGTAATGTGTTTATATCATAAATTATTGATTACTAATTCACAACTATGTATTTGTAGTATTAAAAATTTTGGTTATTCTGAAAGTAGTTATAGCCTTGATGAGTTTGATTTGGATATGCATACTATGTCAGATAGTATGTGGTTAAAATTAAATAAAAGTTATTTACTATATGGACCATGTAATAAGATATATAATTCTAATATTATTAAGAAGAATAATATCCAATTTAATATAAATTTAAATTATGGAGAAGATCTTGTTTTTAATTATGAGTATATGAAATATGTAAATAAAATAAGCTATACAAATGAAACTAGCTATCATTATAGAAGGGATACAGTAGATTCGTTGTCTAAAAAATTTAGGGTGAATCAAATTGAAATCGAATTAATTTTAAATAAGGTAATGCAAGAGTTTGTAAGTTATAAAAATTTAGATAA
The DNA here is from genome assembly GCA_904395785.1 of uncultured Eubacterium sp. Lineage (GTDB taxonomy): Bacteria > Bacillota_I > Bacilli_A > Erysipelotrichales > Erysipelotrichaceae > Amedibacterium. The sequence goes on from CAJFOG010000139.1 coordinate 2,888, forward strand.
GTCAGGAAAATTTAAAGATTATCTAAACCATAGATTATTTGATTGTGTATATAACTATATATTTAGTGTCATACGATATGAAAAATTTACAAAACAATATAAATTAATATATAATGCTTTATATAAAAAAAATATAAACTTAAAATATAATGATGAAATAGTTATTAATTATTCGAAAATAATAGTTTTCTTAATGAAATATAAATTAATATTTCTTTTACTAATTTGGATTAAGTTTAGAATGATAGGAGAGAAAGTATGAAAATAATGATGTATCCACACGGAGGTTCTGGAAATAGAGGTTGTGAAGCAATTGTAAGAGGATCAATTAATATTTTAAATTCAAAGAAAGCATATTTATTTAGTTCAGAAATAAAGCAAGATATGGAAGTTGAATTAGATCAAATATGTGAAATTCGTAATGAACAGAAACCTATTAAAAAAAATACGATGAAATATATTTATACGGCAATTCGTTATTATTTATTTAAAGATAAGGAAGCATTTGATAGATTGGTTTTTGATAATATTTTTAAAAGTGCAGATTCTAAAACGATAGCATTATCAATTGGAGGAGATAACTATTGTTATGGAGAAGCTACTTATATATACTTAATAAACCGTGAATTAAAAAGAAAAGGTGTAAAAACTGTTTTATGGTGTTGTTCAGTCGATGAAAGTCAATTAACACCTAATATGAGAAAAGACTTAGCAACATATGATAAAATTATTGCGAGAGAATCTCTTACATATGAAGCTATGAAAAAAATTAATGTGAACACTGTTTTATATCCTGATCCAGCTTTTATATTAGATACTCATTATTTAGATGTACCAGATTTATTTTTAGAACAAAATACAGTTGGAATTAATGTAAGTCCAATGATTATTAATAATGAAAAAAATAAAGGTATGACAATGGAAAATTATTGTAATTTAATTGAATTTATTATTGAAAATACTACTATGAATATTGCTTTAATTCCACATGTGATCTGGAAGGATAATGATGATAGGATACCTATAGAAAAACTTTATTCTAAATATTCACATACTAATAGAATTGTTAAGATTGACGCATTACCTGCTGAAAAAATCAAAGGTTATATAGCACGTTGTAGATTTTTTATAGGAGCAAGAACACATTCAACAATTGCTGCTTATTCTTCTTGTGTTCCTACATTAGTTGTAGGATATTCCATTAAGGCAAAAGGTATTGCAAAAGATTTATTTGGTACTTATGATCATTATGTACTTCCTGTACAAAGTCTAAAAAAGAAAGATGATTTAAAAAATTCGTTTCAATGGTTAATGCTTAATGAAGATAGTATTAGAAATCAATTAAATACTATTATGCCTGAATATAAAGAGAAAGTTTATAAATTAAGAGAAGAGTTGAAAGAGTTATGATAGCTACTTTAATTATATTAATATTACTAATTCCATACCTTATTGATATTTATGTAAATGGGAATATATTCGTTAAAAGGTTAAAAATTGGACGATGGAATAATTTTGAAAAATGGGCAATTGTTATAAATAAAGTATCAAATAAATGGATAGTAAATCCACCTATTGTTAAGAAAACAGATAATTCAAGATTGATAATTTTAGATATTCTAAAAAATAATTACAAAAATAATACAATTCAAAGTTGGCAGTATGGTTTAGTATACTTATCGAGTATATATAATGAAAATAGTACGAATAAATATGTGAATAATTTTCTTTCGACTAATGGTCATTGGAAACAAAAACCTCAAGAAGTAGATTATGCTCTACTTGCCTATGCAATATTAAAGGATGCAACTAATAAATATCATATAAAAAGTGCAATGGATGAAATGTATAATGTAATCTTAGAGTTAATGGATGAAAAAGATCAGTGTATTCTTTATAGAAGGCAGTGTCAAAATCAAAGATATGTGGATACAGTGGGTTTTGTAACGCCATTTTTGGCATTATATGGAATGGAATATAATAAAAAAGAAGCTGTAGATTTGGCTATACATGTTATAAAAACCTACTTTATAAATGGCTTTGAGAATAATACAAAATTACCATTTCATGCGTATGATTCTTTATTGAAATATCCATTGGGACTATGTGGATGGGGAAGAGGAACTGGATGGTTTTTATTAGGGTTAATTGAAACATACAGTATAACGAAAGATAAAGAATTAGTAAGGATTATTTCTGAATTAGTAAATGTTTATGAAATTTATCAAATGCAAAATGGAGCTTTTTCAAGTAATGTACAATTAAAGAGTGGTGCGGATAGTTCAATTACAGCAGTTATGGCATATTTCTATTCTTTTTGTGCAAAAGAATTTGGCAACGAAAGATACAAAAAGATTGCACAAAAAGCTTTTAAATACTTAATGTCTGTAACAAGAAGAAACGGAGAAATAGATTTTTCTCAGGGAGATACAAAAGGTATTGGGTTTTACTCTCAGACATTTGATATTATGCCTTTTACGCAAGGTATCACAAACTTAGCTGTAAAAACTTATAGAGAAATAAGGTGAGTGAATGAGTGAGTCTAGGACAATTAATTCTGTTAAAAATATTGCAATGGGTCTTTTTGGACAAGGTTTTGTATATGTAATTGGATTTATAAATAGAATTATTTTTATACGCTTTTTATCTGAAACATATTTAGGAATAAATGCATTATTTTCAAATGTATTATCATTATTGAGTTTAGCTGAACTTGGTATTGGAACTGCCATAGTTTATGCGTTATATAAACCATTAGCCGAAAAAGATGAGGAACAGATTTCTATATTAATGAAATTTTATGCAAAAGCATACAAAATAATAGGTGCCGCTGTTTGTTTCATAGGGCTGTGTATATTACCATTTTTAGATAATATTATTACAGATAAACCCAATATTGATGAAAATATGTATTTATTATATTTAATAGCTCTAGGTAATGTTGTATTGAGTTATTTCTTTTCATATAAGAGTTCTTTATTAAATGCAGATCAAAAAAATTATATACTAACATTAGTAAATATAGTAACAGTGTCTATACAATGTGTATTACAGACGGTAGTTTTAATGGTTACTAGAAATTTTATTTTATATTTACTTTGTCAATCATTTTGTACATTGATGTATAATTTCATAATATCGTATATTACAACTAAAAAATATACATACATATGCAATGATAGTAAAAAGAATTTAGATGAAACTACTAAGAAACAGTTAATTCATAATGTGAAAGCATTAGTTGTTATTAAACTAAGTGGGGTATTAGTAAATAGTACAGATAATATCATATTAACAGCATTAAAGGGATTAAATCTTACTGGTATAAATTCTAATTATGTTTTATTAACATCTTCTCTTCAAGGTGTTTTAAATACAATTTTTAATGCAATGACAGCTAGTATTGGTAATGCAAATGTACTATTAGCTAAAGAAGATAAAAAACAGTTATTTTACACAATATATTTTTTAAACTATTGGTTATTTGCGTGGGCCACAATATCATTTATAGTACTTTCTAAAGATATTATTACTTTATTTTTTGGAAGTAAATATGTTCTTGATAATGATATAGTATATATTATGGCTGTTAATTTTTATACATTAGGTTTGCAAAGTTCAGTATGGATGTTTAATAATACATTAGGTCTGTTTAATTATGGAAAATATTTAGGACTGGTTACTGGAGGAATTAATTTAATACTATCGATAATTTTAGGTAAACAATATGGCTTATTTGGAATATCGTTTGCGACATTTATTTCAAGGTTAGTTACAAATATTTGGTATAGTCCTTATGTATTATGTAGATATGGTTTAAAAATGAATTATTATTCTTTTATAAAGAAATATATAATGTACAGTATGCAAGTTATTACATGTTTCATTATCACAAAGTTTGTATTATTTGTTATAAATACATATTTAATCGAAGGGTTTATAATAAAAATAATGATATGTATATTTATACCTAATATAATTTTTTATTTATTTAATAATAAAAGTCCATATATATATATATTAAAAAAGAAATTACTATGGGTAATAGAAAGTAGGAAAAAATATGTTAATTAGCATTATTGTCCCATGTTACAATGAATATAGCTCTCTACCTTATTTTAGAGAAGAAATTTTAAAAGTAATGGAATTAATAGAAGGCTATGAGTTTGAATGTATTTTTGTAGATGATGGTTCTAAGGATAAAACATTAGATTTATTGAAAGAATATCATGAAAAAAACGAGGTATTTCAATATATATCTTTTGCAAGAAATTTTGGAAAAGAATCAGCAATATATGCAGGATTAAAGTATGCAAATGGTGATTTAGTAGTAATTATGGATGCTGATTTACAAGATCCCCCATCTTTATTACAAGAGATGATTACTTATATTGAAGATGGATATGATAGTGTCGCAACAAGGAGAGTAAGTAGAAAAGGTGAACCGTTAATCCGTTCATTCTTTGCAAGAATGTTTTATAAAATTATGAATAAGATATCTGATTGTGATATTGTTGACGGAGCTAGAGATTTTCGTTTAATGACAAGAAAAATGGTAAATGTTATTTTGTCTATGAATGAAGTAAACCGTTTTTCAAAAGGTATTTTTGGATGGATAGGATTCAAAACGAAATGGATAGAGTATGAAAATGTGGAAAGAGTGGCAGGAGAAACAAAATGGTCTTTTTGGAAGTTATTTAAGTATTCTTTAGAAGGAATAGTTGCATTTAGTGTAATACCTTTACAAGTCGCTTCTCTACTAGGTTTATTTATTTCATTGGTTTCATTTATTTTTATAATTATTATTGTTACTAGAACTATGATATATGGAGATCCTGTATCAGGGTGGCCATCAACTATATGTATAATTATGATGATGGGTGGGATACAATTACTATGTATTGGAATTTTAGGTCAATATATGTCAAAGGTATATCTTGAAACTAAAAATAGACCAATTTTTATAGAAAAAGAATCGTCAATTGATGATATTTAGGAGGAAATTATGTTGTCTTTAAAAAATATATTTTTAAAATTTATAAATAATATATTGTTTTTTCTGTCAGGTACAGTTTTTGTAAGTTTTACATTTTTAGTAACTGGAAAAATCTCGTCAGTTATTTTAGCAATTTTGTTACTATTAATCTATTCATGTATTCGAGATTGCTCTTTAAAAGAATATAAAACTATCATTAATAGTAATATTTTTATAAGTGCTTTTATTATTTGTATGACAGCAGCTAAATATTTTTTTGATATATTTATCTTTAGTTCTTTAATGAATAAATTAGCATCTATGTTTAATTTAACTATAGATATGTTTTTAACTATTTTTGTATGTATAGGTTGCATACTGTCTATTTATTTTGTTTCTTTTATTATTTCTTTAATAAAAAAATATCATGGAGAAGATTTTGTAAATGCATTTCAAAGTGTTTTTATTAGAATAAAACATTATAGTAATTTCAAATTAACATTTTTAATATTATTCTTAATTAATATTTTTGCTTTGAGTGCATTATTAAGAGCTAATATTCATTATAATGATGATATAGTGAGAATAGCGAATGGTTTTCCAGCATGGGAGAATTTTTCAAGATATTTATCCAGTATATTGTCAACATTATTAAATACTAATTCATATTTGATGGATATATCACCATTTACTCAAATATTAGCAGCGCTGTTAATAAGTATGGCAGAATTGATAGTATTAGTGATATTTGTAGATAATAATAAGTTTACCATTTGGAATATAATAGCAGTATTACCGCTAGGAATTTCACCTTATTTTTTAGAATGTTTTTCTTATAAATTCGATTCTCCCTTCATGGCATTATCTGTTCTAAGTAGTTTAATACCTTTATTATTCATTAATACCCGAAATAAAATATATATATCAATGATATTTATTGGAACATTGATCTCATGTTTAACTTATCAAGTTTCTTTAGGAATTTTTCCTATGTGTATAGCTTTTTTAGTATATTTTAATTTTTTAAAACAAATTAAATTTAAGGATAATTGTAATTTTGTTTTAAAATCAGCTATACCGTATATAGTTGCAGTGCTATTTTTTAATATTTTTTATGTTACAAAACCTGATGAAAAGTATGTTGATACGAGTATTCTTCTTGCATCACAATTTATTCAAGGCGTTTTGAGAAATTTATATAATTATTTTGCAACGATAATCCAAGATTTTGAGTTTAGATGGTTAATTTGTATTTTAATAATGTTAATATTATTTATTATTATGATTAGAAAGAAATATAACTCAAATACAACAATTATTACATCAATAATAGTATTAGTAGTAACAGCTTGTTTATCTCATGGTGTCTATATGTGTTTTCAAAAACCAATACTTGTGCCTAGAGGTTTATATGGAATAGGTGTATGGATTGCAATAGTTGCAGTGATTATATCTCAAGAGAAATTTGTCCTAAGTAGAATATCTTTTACATATTTAAGCTATTGTTTCTTTATATTTTCATTATTATTTGGAAATGCATTAAATGAACAATATAAATATGTAGATTTTAGAGTAAAAGTCCTAATTAATGATTTAAATGATTTAGAAATGTTTACAGAAAATAAAGAAATTCATATAAAATTTTTGGGTGATGTGGAGCATGTAGATATAATTGAAAAGAGCCCTCAATATAATAAAGTATTGAAAAAGTTAATAAATAATGTCTTATTTGCATATAATGGATTTCATGGTATTCTATTAATCGAAAATTTCTATGATATAAAAAATATAATAGTTGATAGTAGTTTAGACGAAAATAATTATCAGAATGTATTACTAGATAGCTATTATCATACAATTAAAGGAGATGATAAACATTTAATAATATATCTAAAAGATTATTAATAATTAAAGTCATTGTAATTATGTTAATGAGCGGTAACTTATATTTCTAGTTTCTATTTTTATATACAAAAACAATTTTAATATTATCTTTTAAGTATATAATCCATTTGTTAAAATATACTAGTAGAAAAGTAGTTAAAGAGGTGATATTTATGGAAGTTAAAATCATAACAAAACAACAATATAACGAATATTTAGAAAATAATCATAGTGGTAATTTTTGGCAAAGTGAATTTTATTTTGATGCTAAATTGCAACAAGGACAAGAAGTTTTATTCATAGGTGGTTATAAAAATAACAAACTATGTGCAGTAGGTGGTTTATTGGCATATCCATCAGCTTTTGGGAAGAAGATATATCGCTGTCCTAGGGGATTCTTATTAGATTATAATGATGAGATATTAGTTCAAGAATTTTTTAACGGTGTTAAAAAACTATTAAAAAAACATAATGGACTATATGTAAGGCTTGATCCGTATATTGAATATCAAGAAAGAGATATGGATGGTAATCTTGTAGAAGATGGTATTAATAATCAGTCAGTTGTAGATAATCTTCTAAATGTTGGATGCAAGCACAGAGGTTTTTATACTGGATATGATGTAACAGGAGAACCTAGATGGATGTTTATTCTTAATTTAAAAGATAAAGAAAAAGAAAAATTACGTAGTAGCTTTTCACAACAAACAAAAAGAAGTATACAGAAAGCGGAGAAAAGTGGAGTTAAGGTTCGTGAGTTATCGAAAGAAGAATTATCTTTATTCGTACAAGTAATGGAGCATACAGAGGAAAGAAAAGGTTTTGGTTCACCTACATTAGAATATTATGAAAAAATGTTTGATGCAGGGAAAGAGTATGTGAAGTTTTTAGTAGCAGAATTAGATTTTCAAGAATATAAAGGAAAACTTGAAAAAGAGAAAAAACAATATGAAAAAGACTTACAAGATATAGAAAAGAAAATAGAAGAACAACCTAATGATAAGAAACTACAAAAGAAAAAAAGAATAGAAGAAGCACTTGCACTTACGGTTAAAAAACTAAAAGAAGTAGAAAATGAAGAAGGAATTAAACCTCTTGCAGTTGCGATGTTTAGTGTATATGGTAATGAAGTTTTATATTTGTTCGGTGGGGCATACGATGAATATATGAAGTTTTGTCCTCAATATTTAATACAATGGACAATGATTACATATGCGATAGACAACCATTTTGATATATATAATTTCTATGGTATAAGTGGAAATTTTGATGTAGATAATAAAGATTATGGTGTGTATCGTTTTAAAAGAGGATTTCAAGGAAGAGTAGTTGAATTAATTGGTGATTTTGAATATGTAGTAAATCCAATTTTTGTACTATATCAAACTATGAAAAAATTAAAAACTATGATTAAAAAATAAACAGAATGAAAAGCAGAATGGCATTATCATAATTAAGTGATTTATCATTCTGCTTTTCAATTTACACTAATGAACTATACACTGAATATACAGTATTCCACGTGTTTTCTCCAACGATTCCATCTACTAATAAACCAAACTCCTGTTGGAAAGCCCGAACAGATTGCTCTAATCCAGCACCAAAGCGACTATCTACTGTTACTGGAGGAATGTTTGGATAACTTTGAGCAACAATAGAAAGAAAGTATTGTAGTTGTTGTACCTCAATACCAATATCTCCTCTTCGTAAAACTCTACCTGTCCATAATCCAGTAAAATATCCTTCTAACCTACCTAAACTACCAAGTTCTGCAAGCTTTCTAACGGCAACATAAATTCTAGATAACATGTTCCAAGTAGCTAATCCAACAATCCCATCGACTTGTAAATTAAATTGTTCTTGAAATACTCTAACAGCTTGCTCTGTCACATCATTAAAATAACCATCAGGTGGATAAATAAGAGGGATACTAGGATAATTAACCGCAATCCCATTTAATAACTCTTGAATAATAAAGACATATAATCCAGAATAACCTAAGCGCTGTGCATATCCAGGGTAAGAGGAGAGAATAGGTTGAATATTATCTGTTTCTCTTAATAGCATTGTATCTCCATAATAGTAATGTATAATTTGTAAAGAGTTATAGCCACGATTTGCAAGATCTAATGTACCCCATTGTTTTAAACCAGGACATTGTGCTTGTTTACCATCACAATATTCTGCATAGTATGGTTCTCGATAAAATGGTTTTTGTAAATATTCTCCAATTACCTCATCTACAACGGCAGCTACACTATCATATATATTTCTATTCTTCACAAATGCTTGATCATATGCTGTTGAATTTGTAATATCAAAATCATATCCTCTACTACGATACCATTCTGTATATACACGATTTAGCACTAAAGACATTTGTGCCCATATATTTGCGCGTAATGCTTCATAAGGCCAAGTAGGATAAATTTCACTGGAGGCAACATTTTTTAAATAATAATCAAAGCTAACTGTTAAATTTTCAGCAGAAGAGTTCGGTCGTCCTAAATGTACAGTAATATATGTCGGCAATATGACTTCCTCAAGCATAAATATCTCCTTGAAACAAACGATGATCTCCTAAATTTTGAATATTACGTTTTGGTATGTTTGTTTCACTTTCACTAATTTGAATTGTTAGTAATGAATCATTATCTTCAAATACTTGGATATTATGAATGACTTCAGTATCGTAGCCATTTAGAGAAACTTCTATATGATATTGTGCATAAGGACGAATTTGAACATCCTTTTGTAAAGAAAGCTCCTTAGGAGGAGTTATAAGGTTTTGTGCATAAAACATTCCTTGTTCATCCGTTTTTCCAGATGTTATAATCGATTGTTTACCAGAAATTGTTTGGTAAAGTTTTACATCAGCATTATAGACAGGACTATATTGTTGTTTAACTTGAATCCGAAAGTTTGTTGTAGCGATAACTACCACCTCCACGCTAGTATATGTATGAATGGTTATATGCTGATAGGCATATGATGATAAAATAGTACATATGTAGAAAAGAAGTTGTCTTTTTATTGCAAAAGCTGAATAATTATAGTATATTGAACCTATTGTAAAAATGAAAGAAGGTTAATTATGTTAAAGAAATATCACATGATACTATTTTTTATATTTGTCGCTATAGAAAACATGGCAGCGAATCTTGCTCATCCAGTAACACCCACATTAATTTATGATTTACAGTTACCAGATTATTCTTTTGGGGTTATTTTTGCAGGTATGGCATTTACTAATTTTCTATTTTCCCCATTTTGGGCAAAACAAGTGACAAGAATGGGAAGTAAGAAAGTACTTGGAATATGTTGTGCAGGATATGGAATAGGACAATTATTATTTTCTTTAATGACAACATTACCAACAATTATGTTTGCACGTGTTGTTGCAGGATTTTTCGTTGGTGGAATCATGGTAAGTATACTTACTTACATTATCCATAATGCTGATGTATCACAAAGAGGTAAGTATTTAGCATTATCCGCAACACTTACTACTGTGTTTTCAGCATTTGGATATTTAGTAGGTGGATATTGCGGTGTATGGTTATCCATTAAGGCAACATTCATTATTCAAACAATTATTCTAATTTTGAATGGACTATTATTTTATGTATGCCTTCAAGATGATAGTGATCCTACTGTGACAATTTCATTAAAAAAAGATGCGAATCCTTTTAAAGCATTTATTGACTCTAAAAACTTTATGACAACAACATTTTTTATTTTGTTTTTTGTCGTCTTTGTCACATCATGTGCGACAACAGCATATGATCAAAACTTTAATTACTACATAAAAGATCAATTTGGATTTGACTCATCTTATAATGGAGCGATTAAAGCATTAGTTGGTTTTGTTTCATTGATTGCGAATACTACAATTTGTATGTGGTTGATGAAAAAAACAGATGTAAAAACATCAATTTTATCAGTAATTTTTGGAGTAGGGGTTTTATTAGTCATTATGACTTATGTTCCTTCTATTTCAGCATTTTTAGGTATTAATATTCTTTTCTATGCTTTAAACGCTATTTATATTCCATTGGTTCAAGATTTATGTGCAAGTGCATCTTCATCAGAAAATAGTAATATGGTTATGGGTTTTTATAATGCAATGAAAAGTTTAGGAATGATTATCGGTGCTTTATTTGCAGGATTTATTTATACAGTAGGACCTGAATTATCTTTCTTATATGCAGGAATCTTTTACTTGATTTCAGGATGTTTTATGATTTGGTATCGTGCAAGACGTAAGAAAGAGCTTATAGATTAACATATATTAGTTATAATAAAAATTTCTATTTTTATTAAAGTAGTGCTACATAAAGAGGTATGATATGATTCTATGGATTTAAAGAGAGTATTTGTAACTACTTATGAGATTAAGAAAATAGATATCAAATATTTTGAGTTAGATAAAAAAGGTAAATGATCTTTATAAAATCTTTACCTTTTTAATTTATTAATTTTTAGTAGTAATGCTTACTAAATACTACTCTTCCTAAAATATGAAAAGGAAGCAATTGTGCTTGTGCATAAGAGATAAAGCGAGGTTCTATTGATGGATTTTCAGCTTCTAGCAAAAATCCATCTTTTTCTTGGTAGAAGCGTTTAATTGTGACTTCATCGCCAATCGCAAACACACCAATTTGTCCATTTTGTAGTGTTCTACAAGTTTTCACATAAACAAGGCTACCATCACATATCCCAACATTCATCATAGAGTCTCCAGATACTTTTAAAAAGTAATCTCCTTTTTTATATTCTTCATAAGATAAAGGTTCCTCTCCTAGATAGTTATCTTCTAAAAACATATTATATCCAGCTTTTGCCATTCCTAAAATTGGTTGAGTAAGTGTCACAGCAGTTCCTTTTAATATTGGGTAAACATCAAATCCAAGGACAGCACTAATGTTAGAAGCTGTCTCTTCTTGAATATTTGTTACTTCTCCACGTAACCAACGACTTACTGTATTTGTCGATACTTGAAATTGTTGGGCAAGTTGTTTATTTGTTAATTGGTATCTATTTTTATAATTTTGTATCAGTTCTTTTAATTCCATATATATCACCTATCAATCATTTAGTATTATAAAATAATTTTTGATAAAAGAAAAGAAATGGAAGAAAAAGGAACACAAATAACACAAAATTATATTGATTATGTATACTTATTAGATTATAATACGTCTACATGAGGTGATTGTATGAATAAAGTATATGCATGTATTGATTTAAAAACATTTTATGCTTCTGTTGAATGTATTGAGCGAGGTTTAGATCCTATGTATGCACATGTTGCAGTTGCGGATGCATCGAAAGGAAAAGGAACTATATGCTTGGCTATTTCTACAGGATTAAAACAAAAAGGGGTAAAAAATCGATGTAGGCTATATGAAATTCCTTCTTATTTAACATATATTATTGCGAAACCTAGAATGCGCTTATATATGGAGTATGCTGCGAATATTTATAGTATTTATTTAAGATATGTATCGAAAGAGGATATCTATGTATATTCTATTGATGAAGCATTTTTAGATCTTACAAATTATCTTTCCTATTACCAAATGGATGCGCAACAATTAGTGAAAAAAATACTATATGATATTCAAAAAGAAATTGGTATTTATGCAAGTGCAGGTATTGGAACCAATTTATATTTGGCGAAAGTAGCATTAGATATTTTAGCGAAACATGCCAAAGATGGAATCGCATATATGAATGAAGATAAGTATCGTCAACAGTTATGGCATCATAAGCCACTGCAAGATTTTTGGCAAGTAGGAAAAGGAATTGTAGAGCGCTTAAAAAAATATGGGATATTTGACATGTATGGAATCGCACATTGTAAAAAGGATTTGTTGTATCAAGAATTTGGTGTAAATGCAGAGTATTTAATTGATCATGCTTGGGGGATTGAGCCTACAACAATACAAGATATCCAACAATATGAACCAAAGCAACAATCTTTATCATCCCATCAGATTTTACAAAGTGATTATACGTATGAAGAAGCAAAGCTTGTATTAAAAGAAATGGTAGAGTTACATACACTAAGATTAGTAAATCAACATCTTGTGACAGGTAAGCTTCATTTATTTATAGGGTATACTGATAGAAAGCAAAAATTAAGTAAAAGTTGGAAATTACATGTGAAAACGAATGCGTGTAGTATCTTAATGAAGGAGTTTTTACGAGTATATGAGCAGTGTGTTCATAAATCATCATGGATTCGTAGTATAGGAATTACATTTGAACATGTAGAAGATGAAAAATATGAAAGCTTTGATTTATTTAGTGATCCTATAGCATTAGAAAAAGAGCGAAAACTTCAACATACATTAGTAAATATCAAACAAAAATATGGGAAAAATTCTATTTTAAAAGGAATGAATATGTTAGATAAGGCAACAACATTACAAAGAAATCGATTAATAGGAGGACACAATGCAGAATAAAACACGCATGGAAAGAGCAAAATTATTCCATTCATTTGATGCATTACAAGGGTTTCGTGAATATTTGCGTCAAAAAGAAGAAGTAACCGTAGAGAAAAAATATTTAATGGAAGATGAATTAGTAAGATTACAGCATAAACTCAATCATTTACAGCATAATGATATGATTCAAGTTGTTTATTATGATAAAAATAAATATATAAAAAAACAAGGGATGTTTGTGAAACTTGATCAAATACAAAGGCGAATACAAGTTGTGAATCAATGGATTAATATCAATGATATTTTAGATATAGAAGTGTTGATACGTGATGAGTTTTCATTTGATGTTTAGGTGTATGTATAAAGTGTGAAATATATAAAAAAAGCGGTTATAAGGACTATTAGTACTAAAAGTCTTTATTGATCGCTTT
>CAJFOG010000140.1 GCA_904395785.1 uncultured Eubacterium sp.
AGAAAAGGCGAAATTAGAAAAAGATAGTTGGATACAATATTTATTATTAGATTATGAAGGAGAAGATGAAAATGAAAATAGTATTATTACATACTTTCAACTTCATAATTTGAGGTTTTTGTTTATGGGCGATTTAGGAAAACAAGGAGAATTGAAGCTTCTACAAGCATATCCTCATCTACAAGCAGAAGTATTAAAAGTAGGGCATCATGGAAGCAAAACAAGTTCTTCTTTATCGTTTCTACACCAAATACATCCAATGATTGGTTGCATTTCTAGTGGGAGAAATAACTATTATGGACATCCACATAAGGAAGTAGTGCAAGCATTACAAAAAGAAAATATTCTAATGCTGAATACAGCAGAAAAAGGTAGTATTTCGATTAAGACAAGCAGTTATTTCTCTATCATCAAAACGGCAAAACAAGATATTAGTATTCTCTTTCATTTTTTTAAAAAAGATTAGATGTTATAACTATAGATTTTATTTGTAGTATGCTATAATTGTTATGGTGATGATATGAATTATGTTTTATTTGGAGAAGAAGAATATCGTTTAAAGAAAACATTAGCATCCATTGTATCAGAATATGTTAAGGAAGATGATACATTGAATGTTATTAAATATGATGCACAGCAAACAGAATTAGATGTAATTATATCAGATGCAATGACGATTCCTTTTTTCTCTCCTTATAAAGTAATTATTGTTTATCATGCAAATTTTTTATCAACGACAAATGATATAACAATTGATACACAAAAATTAGTAGACTATTTAAAACAACCAAATGAATCAACTGTATTCATATTAACTGGAAGCTTTTCAAAACTAGATACGCGAAAAAAAATCACAAAAGAAATTAAAAATTATTGTAAGATTTATGAATTTCATAAATTAGATGAACAAGGAATGAAAGGATATCTAAGTGAAGAAGTAAAAAGAAGACAGTTGCAAATAGATTCGCTAGCTTCTATGGAGTTATTAAAGCGTGTAGGCTTAAATATAGAGCTTTTACATCAAGAACTAGATAAATTAGAACTATATGGTGAAAAGATTAGTGAAGATGTTGTTGCGGCGTTAGTAAGTAAACCTTTAGAAGAAGATGTATTTGCGCTGGTAGATGCGGTTGTGAAAAAAGATGTGAAAAAAGCTTTCATGATCTGGCAAGATTTTTGCGTAATGCATATTGATGCTATTTATATGATTGCGTTATTGGCAGGTCAATTTCGCTTTTTATATGAAGTAAAGGTATTGATGATGCAAGGAAAATTAAAAGGTGAGATTGCCGATATTTTAAAAGCACATCCATATCGTATACAACTTGCTATGCAAAATGTACAGCATTTATCACAAAATGAGTTGATAAAGATGTTATCGACATTAGCTACCTTAGACCAGAAATTAAAAAGCGGTAGTTTAGATAAAAAATTAGGATTTGAAATGTTTTTACTTGAGTTACGAGGAGTTAATTAAAATGAAATCATTAAAAGAATTATATCGAATAGGGCCAGGACCTTCCTCTTCGCATACACTGGGTCCACAAAGAGCTAGTAAGATTATGTTAGAAAGATATCCAAATGCTAGTTATTTTGAAGTGGAGTTATATGGGTCTTTAGCACTTACAGGAAAAGGGCATTTAACGGATGTTATTATTGAGAAAACAATACATCCAAAACCATGTAAGGTATCATTTAAAATGAAAGATAATTTAAAACATCCAAATACAATGAAACTTATTGCTTATAATGATCAACATCAAGTATTAGGTGAAATGGTTGTCTATTCGATTGGTGGTGGAGCTATTGAAATTGAAGGAGAAAAAAGTACAGAAGGAAAACATGTATATCCACATCATACTTTAAAAGATGTGCAACAATATTGTAGTGATCATCATTTAGAATTATGGGAATATGTAAATGCGTTTGATAATGTGAATACGCATATGCAAGATATCATGCAGCAAATGATTGAAACTGTTGAAAGTGGACTTTCTAAGGAAGGGTTACTTCCAGGTGATTTATGTTTAGAAAGAGTAGCAAAAGAATTAAAGGAAAAAGCTGATAACTGTAAGAGTGCGATTGAAAAAGAGAAATTATTACTAAGTGCATATGCTTATAGTGCAAGTGAAGAAAATGCAAGTGGTAGTATGATGGTAACTGCTCCAACATTAGGTAGTAGTGGAGTATTACCTGCTTTAGTATATTACTATCATAAAGATTTAGGATATAGCAAAGAGTGTATTCGTAATGGTTTAAAAATTGCAGGTATATTTGGAAATATTGTGAAAGAAAATGCAACAATTAGTGGGGCACAAGGTGGATGTCAAGCAGAAATTGGAGCAGCTGTAGCAATGGGGGCTGCAATGGTAGCATATTTTAGAGGGTTAAATTCTGCTCAGATTGAGTATGCAGCAGAAATAGGAATTGAACATCATTTAGGATTAACATGTGATCCTGTTGGTGGATATGTCATGATTCCA
This sequence comes from uncultured Eubacterium sp., assembly GCA_904395785.1. GTDB lineage: Bacteria > Bacillota_I > Bacilli_A > Erysipelotrichales > Erysipelotrichaceae > Amedibacterium. The sequence goes on from CAJFOG010000140.1 coordinate 2,484, forward strand.
TGTATTGAAAGAAATGCTGTTGGAGTATTACGTGCGATGGATGCAGCATTACTTGCGGAAGGTATTAGTGAAGTGAGAGATCATCGTGTAAGCTTTGATATGGTTGTACATACGATGAATTATACAGGTAAGAAAATTCCTATTGAGTTAAGAGAAACTTCATTAGGTGGTTTAGCAACAGTAGTACCACTAAAAAAACATGGAAAATAAGCAACAAAAGAAACCTTGTTATGTATATTTATTACTTTGTGAAAATCAAGCATTATACTGTGGATGGACGACGGATTTAAAACGTCGTTTTCATTTACATCAAAATGGAAAGGCAGCTAAATATACAAGAGCCCATAAAGTAAAAGAGTTATATTGTTACTTTGTATTAGATGATCCTACAATCGCAAGAAAATTAGAATATGCAATTAAACAATTAAGTCATAAAGAGAAAGTATTATTAAAATCATTATCATCTGAACAAGTAGTTGAACAACTATTAATTAAAAAAACACTTAGATCTGATGTCTAAGTGCTTTTACATATAAAATACGATGGCAATGATGTGGAAGATACTAGCAATATTAATACAAATGTGCCAAATAGAGTGAAAATACACATTTTGTGGTTTTTTATAGAAAAATGCTCCAATTGTATATAAAATACCCCCTGCGATAATGAATGATAAAAACTCAATAGATGCTTCTTTTAAGAGTACAGGAAGAAATAAAACAGCAGTCCATCCCATAATCATATAAATAGTCATGGATAATTTTGGATATGCTTTTGTCGCTATTGCTTTTAATAAAATACCACCTAATACTGCAAGCCATTCAATCAATAATATAGTAGCCCCTTGCCATCCTCCAATTAATGATAAAGCAACAGGCGTATAGCTTCCAGCTATCGCAAAATAAATACATATATGATCTAATTTTCTAAATACGTATTTATGCGTTGTTCCAAATGGCATACAATGATATAAAGTTGATACAAGAAACATTAAAAATAAACATATTAGAAATATTGTAATCCCTACAGTTTGAAGAGTTCCACTTTTATGATAAGAGTAAATACCGATTGGCACTAGTAAACATACGATTAGAAAAGCCATAATACCGTGTGTTAAACAGTTTACTACTTCTTCGCCTAACCCTAATTTATACATATCTTTCATAGTTTTTTCTTTCATAAAACACACCTCCATTTTTGGTATATAGTATCATACTTTCTTTAAAACAACAAATATTCCCACTTTAATTTTTAAAACTATTATGTGGATTACAGTATTCATGATATAATATGTAGGCATCTTGTTTGTGACAAGATAAAATAAATGATAATCGTTTCATAATATATAGTAAGAAAGGAGGAGCTACTGAATATGATGTTTCAAAATTGGTCATTATACGATAATTTCATCAGGAAGCAAAGTAGCATAACGCATGTTTTTAAAGCGAATGGAACTTCAAGGATTTAAGTCGTTTGCGGATAAAACAAGTATTACATTTGATTCAGATATTATCGGTATTGTTGGACCAAATGGTTGTGGGAAAAGTAATATTACAGATGCGATCCGATGGGTTCTTGGAGAACAAAGTGTGAAATCATTACGTGGCTCCAATATGAGTGATGTTATTTTTAACGGTGCTAATCAAAGAACTGCAGTAAACTTAGCAGAAGTTACATTAGTATTTGATAATACAAATCATCTTTTTAAACTACCTTATGAAGAAGTAGCGATTACTAGAAGATTACACCGTATAAACAATGAAGGTGAATATTTTATTAACCGTACACCATGCAGGAGAAAAGATATTATTGATTTAATTATGGATACAGGGTTAGGTAGAGATTCTTTATCGATTATTACACAAGGTAATATATCTGCTTTTGCGGAAGCAAAGCCTGAAGAAAGAAGAGCATTATTTGAGGAGGCAGCAGGTGTAGCAAAATATCAAAAACGAAAAATGGAATCGTTAGGTAAGTTATCTAAAACACAAGATAATTTAACTAGATTAGATGATATTTTAATAGAATTAAAACATCAGATAGAACCTTTACAACAACAAGCAGAAAAAGCAATAGTATATCTGGAGAAAAAAGCGAAATTAGAAGTACTAGAAGTTAGTGTATTAGTTGAAGAAATCGAATTTTTTAATGAGCAATTAAAAGAGATTGAAGCACAGCTAATGGAACTGAAAACAAACAAAATCTTACATGAAAAAAGTATACTTGCTACAGAAGATACATTAGAAAGTTTACGGCAGGAAGTGCGTGTGTTAGATGAGCAAATCTTTCATGAACAACAAGAGTATACAAAAGTAAATGAAGAAATACGCTTGCTAGAAATTCAAAAAATAGAAGTCGATGAAAAAAGAAAATATCAACTTTCTATGGAATCATTAGAACATCGTATGCGGCAATTGCAGTTAATGATGAATGAAGCCAAATTTGAATATGAAGATCGTAAACAAAGAGTTATGGATATTGAACAAGATATTAAGTTTTGTAAAGAAGAATCTATGCAACTAGAAAATAACTTACAACAGCTAAATAAGCAGTATAGTATACAATCAACAAGACTACAAAAACTATACAATAAAAAAGAAGTATTGGATCAAGCTATGAAACAGCCCTATGCTCATCAACATACAATACAAACAGTGTTGGATGCTAGAATACAAGGGATATATGGTGTCGTATCAAGTATTTTAACTGCGATAGAAGGATATGAACTAGCTATATCGCATACATTAGGTAGTGCTAATTATCATATTGTTAGTGTGGATGAAAAGAGTGCACGAGATGCGATACAATATTTAAAGAAAAATCAAAGTGGACGTGCAACTTTTTTACCACTGACTGTTTTAAAGAAACGCTTTGTTTCACAAGAACATTTACAACTTCTACAATCTTGTAGTGGTTATTTAGGAGTAGCTTCTTCCTTTGTTACTTGTGATATATGTTTTGAGCTAGTAAAAGAATCTTTATGCGGGAATGTTTTAATTGTAGATACATTAGAACATGCGAATATAATCGCAAAATTATTAAAATATCAATATAAGATTGTAACCTTAGATGGTGATGTTGTGAATCGTGGGGGAAGTATGACAGGTGGTAGCAGTAAAGTCTTGCAAACACCAATTACAATTAAAAAAGATTTGGCAAGTATTGAATTAAAGATTGAACGTTTACAACACATTGTGGAAGAAGAAAACATGCAAATACAAAAACTGCAACATCAACGACAACAACATCAAACAAAACTTGTTCAACAACAAATTGCTTTAGCGAAATTAGAACCAATTTTACAAGTAAAACAAGCGAAGTATGAAAAGTTAAAAATAGAGTATGAGCAGTTAGATCCACAACAACATAGTGAACAAGGACCAGTAGATCATTTAGTGATACGATTAAGTGAATTGCATAAAGAAATTGATCAAATAAATATGCAGATAAAACAGTATCGTGAACAAAGGATGATTGCATCATCGCAATTAGAAGAAACGGAAATATTGTTGCGTGATGAAAGAAAAGCGTTATCCATTATACAGGAACAACAACGACATGCAGAAATTCAACAGGCGAAGTTAGAAACAAAATTAGATACGATATTAGATCGCTTAAGAGTTGCTTATGAAATGACATATACATTTGCGAAAACGAAAAAAATTGCAATTGATATGGAAGTTGCGAAAAAAGATGTTGCAAAGCTACGTCAAGAAATTGCTGCATTAGGTAATGTGAATGTGGATGCAATTCAAGAAGTTGAAGAAGTGTCTAATCGATACATATTTTTACAGAGTCAAAAGGATGAATTGTTATATGCAAAAGATAAAATATTGCAAGCAATTGATGAAATGGATGAACAAATGAAAATTCAATTTATGGATATGTTTCACAAGATTAATCATGAATTAAAAGATGTGTTTCGTTCCTTGTTTGGTGGAGGTAAAGCTAACCTTTTTCTAACAGATCCTGATGATATCTTACATTCAGGTATTGATATTGAGATACAACCCCCTGGAAAAACAGTACAAAATTTAAAGTTATTTTCTGGAGGAGAGAAAAGTTTAATTGCAATTAGTGTATTATTTTCTATTTTGTTGGCAAGAACAATTCCATTATGTGTATTTGATGAAGTAGAAGCAGCATTAGATCAAGCAAATGTAGAACGATTTGCGAAATATCTAGGTAGATTTCGCTCAAAAAGTCAGTTTATTGTCGTAACACATAGACCAGGTACAATGGCCCAATGTGATGCATTATATGGTGTAACAATGCAACAAAGTGGGGTATCTAAAGTATTAAATGTACAATTACAAGAAGCAATGCGCTATATCAAAAAAGGATGAGGTGAATACGTATGGGTATATTTTCAAAATTAAAAGATGCATTTTCTGGTAAAAAAGATCAAGATCGTTATTTAAGTGGTCTAGAAAAATCAAAAAAGTCGTTTAGTGAAAAAATAAGACGTTTAGCATATGGATTTCGTGAAGTAGATGCAGATTTTTTAGAAGAATTAATGATTGTATTATTAGAAGCTGATATTGGGATACAAACTGCACAAAAAATTGTTGATGCTGTAGAAACACGCGCATTAGATCAAAAGTTAAAAACATTTCAAGAAATTAGCGAATGTTTAATTGAAGTAATGCGAGAGTTATATGGTGAGCAGGAAGAAGAAGTGAAAGAGAATACAAACGGAACAACTGTAATTTTAATGGTTGGAGTAAACGGAAGTGGAAAAACAACGACAACTGCAAAACTAACACGTTATTTTAAAGAACAAGGAAAACATGTTGCAGTTGCTGCTGCTGATACATTTCGTGCAGGAGCTATTGATCAATTAGCTGTATGGGCAGATCGTTTACAAGTTTTTTGTGTAAAAGGAAAAGAAGGACAAGACCCAAGTGCAACTCTTGTAGATGCTTGTCGTTATGCGAAACAACATCAAGTTGATTATTTGATTGGTGATACAGCAGGACGCTTACAAAATAAAATGAACTTGATGAAAGAATTAGAAAAGATGCATCGTGTTGTTGGACGAGAAATCGAAGGTGCTCCTCATGAGGTATGGTTAGTATTAGATGCAACAACTGGGCAAAATGGGATTTCACAAGCGAAGATTTTTATGGAAGCTACAAATGTGACAGGAATTATCTTAACAAAAATGGATGGTACTGCCAAAGGTGGTATTGTCATTGCAATTCGAGATATGTTAGGATTGCCAGTAAAATATATTGGTTTAGGTGAAAAAGAAGAAGATTTAAGACCATTTGATATTGACGCATATCTTTATGGACTATGTGAGGATTTGATGCAACATGATTGAGAAAACACAACAAATGAATGCTTTACTTGATGCTTATGCAAAATTATTAACGAATAAGCAACAAGAAGTTATGAGTTTGTATTTTCAAGAAGACTTTTCATTGTCTGAAATAGCGGAAGAATTACAAATTTCAAGGGCAGCAGTCAATGATCATATTAAAAGAAGTACACAAATCTTACAAGATTATGAAAAAAAACTACAACTTGTGCAGAATTATGAAACAAGATTAAAAATTTATGATAAAATAAAGAAGATCGGTTGCGCAGAAGTCAACGCACTGATAGAACATTTGGAAAATTTGGATTACTAGGAGGACATTATGACGAAAATTATTTCAGTAAACGCAGGAAGTTCATCATTAAAGTTTCAATTGTTTGAAATGCCATCAGAAGAGGTATTAACAAGTGGAATTGTTGAAAGAATTGGATTTGAAGACGCAATCTTCACTATTAAAGTGAATGGGGAAAAAGTTACAAAAACACTTCCAATTTTAGATCATACAAAAGCAGTATCTTTATTATTAGAAGCATTAGTAGAACATAAAATTGTAGCTAACCTAGATGAAATTAAAGCTGCAGGACATCGTGCCGTACACGGTGGGGAAATATTTAAAGAAAGTGTATTAGTAAACGATGAAGTTGTAGAACAATTTGCATCTTTAAGTGAGTTAGCACCTTTACATAATCCAGCAGGGTTAATTGGCTACAACGCATTCAAAGAAAACTTACCACATGCAAAACACACATTTGTATTTGATACAGCTTTCCACCAAACAATGCCAAAAGAAAGCTTTATTTATCCATTACCAATTCGTTACTACAACGACTACAAAATTCGTCGCTATGGGTTCCATGGAACATCTCATCAGTATGTAGCAAACCGTTGTGCAGAATTGATGAATAAAAAAGTAGAAGATACAAAAATTATTACATTACACCTTGGAAATGGTGCAAGTATTACAGCTGTAGATGGTGGTAAATCAATCAATACATCTATGGGATTCACTCCATTAGCAGGTATCATGATGGGAACACGTTGTGGTGATATTGACCCAGCTATCGTTACTTACATGATGAAAAAAGAAGGATTAACGCCAGAAGAAATGAATGATGTAATGAATAAACAATCTGGTATGTTAGGTGTATCTGGTATTAGTTCTGATGCTCGTGATATCGAGGATGGATGTAAAGAAGGAAATCCAGCTGCATTATTAACAACTGATGTATATGTAAACCGTGTGATTAACACAGTTGGTGGATACTATGCACAATTAGGTGGTGCGGATGCAATCGTATTTACAGGTGGTATTGGAGAAAATGATACAAACATCCGTAAGTTAGTATGTGAAAAATTAAAAGATGCATTTGGAATTACAATTGACACTGAGTTAAATGCGAAAACTAGAGGTAAGGAAGTATTACTTTCAACAGAAGAAAGTAAAGTGCAAGTTTGGTTAGTACCAACAAATGAAGAGTTAGTAATTGCACGTGATACTTACCGTTTAACAAACGCATAATGAATAATATCATGTTTGATTTAATTGAGAAATATGACGTAATAACAATCTTTCGTCATGTTTCTCCTGATTCTGATGCATTGAGCTCACAGTTTGGGTTAAAACAATGGATAGAAGATGAATTTCCGCATAAAAAGGTTTATGCACTAGGGAATGATAAAGGTGGAAGTTTAGCCCCTTATTATCCTGATGCGGATATTATAAGTGATGAAGTAGTAAAACAAAGTTTAGCGATTATCTTAGATACAGCGAATGCTGATAGAGTAGATGATCAACGCTTTAAACAAGCAGCATATCGTTTAAAAATAGATCATCATATTTTTGTGGATGCATATGCTAATACAGAAATTGTTCAAGATAAAAAAAGTGCTACATGTGAAATACTTACAAGTATTTTTAAAGAAGCAAATAAAACTTTATCTACACGTTGTGCGCAATACTTATATGAAGGGATTCTAACAGATACGTTAAAATTTTCTATCGCAAGTGTTACACCAGATACGCTATTATGTGCAGCATATTTATTATCATTTGGTGTAGATGTTGTAAAGGCAAGTGAAATTCACTTTTCGACATCTTTGAAATTGTATCACTTTGAAAATTATATTCGCTCACATGTAAAAATTGTCGATGATTGTGTTGCCTATATGGTTGTACGTAAAGAAGATTACGAAAAATTTGGACTTACGTTTCATGAGGCAAAAGAAAAAGTGTTTGTCATGGGCGGTGTACATGAGTTATTATCATGGGCACTATTCACTGAGAAAGAAAAAGATGAACAAGGGAATCCAATGTTTAATGGTAGTTTGCGTTCAAAATACACACAAATATCAGATATTGCGCAAAAATATCATGGTGGTGGACATCGCTTAGCTTGTGGAGTTAAAGGATTACACTTAGCAGATATTGAACAATTAGTACAAGAGTTGAGTGAGAGAGTTCGTAAAGGTTATACAGAATAGCCAGTATAAAACAAGGGGTTAATTCTTTTTAAGGATTAATCCTTTTGTTACATAAAGATTATGTAATCGTATAAATAAAGATAGTAATATAGGTTTATTGTAATATTATCTAGTAATATTTATAGTGATTACATCACCACCTATTTTTGACAGCAATCTTTGAAAAAAAGATAAGAAAAATGCAAATTTATTTCGTCATGAATGATTTTTTTTGTTAGAATAGTAAGGCAGGTATTTTTTGCTTAATATCGTGATAAAATACATCTAATACACCTGCTTTTAAAAGTGATGTTTTTACATTCACGGAAAGGAGAAATATGAAAAAAATACAATCAACATGTAATTATTGTGCTATAGATTGTAATCTTGACTTTTATGTGGAAGATGGAAGAATTGTAAAGGTAGTGCCAACGAAAGGTTATCCAGTAAATGATGGATTTTCTTGTATCAAAGGATTATCTTTAGATAAACAACAATCCACAGTAAAACCAAATAGTTTACCAAAGATTAGACAAGCAGATGGTAGCTTTAAAACAGTAAGTTGGGAAGATGGCTTCCAACATGTCGCAACGAAATTAAAAGAACTACAAGATAAATATGGAACTGAAAGTGTGGCAGGTATTAGTACAGGACAGCTTACACTAGAAGAGTTTGCTTTATTTGGGCATGTTATGAGAAATTACTTACAAACAAATGTAGATGGAAATACGCGATTATGCATGTCTACTGCTGTTGTAGCACATAAACAAAGTTATGGATTTGATGCACCTGGCTTTACATTAAATGATTTAGAATTATCAGATACAATTATTTTTGTAGGTGCTAACCCTGTTGTAGCACATCCTATTTTATGGGGACGTGTTAGAAATAATAAAATCCCTGGAAAGAAAATTATCGTAATTGATCCTAGAAAATCTGAGACAGCAATGAATTCTGATCACTGGTATGGTTTAAACTGGAAAAGTGATTTAGTATTAATGTATACGGTAGCAAATGTGTTAATTGAAAAAGGTTATATTAATGAGTCTTACATCCAAGCACATACTGAGGGATTCGAAGGATTCCGTGAGTTTGTGAAAGACTACACTTTAGCAAAAGGAAGTGAGGTTACAGGATTAAGTGAAGAACAAATTTTAGAATTTGTTGAATTGATTCATAATGGTAAAAATGTTTCATTCTGGTGGACAATGGGAGTTAACCAAGGATATGAAGCAGTACGTACAGCACAAGCAATAATTAATATTGCGTTAATGACTGGAAATATTGGACGTCCAGGAACTGGTGCTAACTCAATTACTGGTC
>CAJFOG010000141.1 GCA_904395785.1 uncultured Eubacterium sp.
AGTTTTCTCTTGGTGTTTTCAGTAATTATAGTACCAATAGGTAGCCATGTACAGGCACAAGAGAAAGCCAACGTTCAAGAATTGGCAAACGTTGTAATATTCGCTTATTTTTCTGATGAAGCTGACACGAATTACTTTAATGCTGATTCTATATTAGATACTAGTAAAACTACTGCAGAACATATTGTGGAATTTTATGATGGGTCATATGGTCGATCTTTTAAAAGCTATATGAATACAATTTCTAATGGGAATGTAAAAGTACATAATATATTTCCACAGTATGATGCTAATACGAAAAAAGTGCAAGCATATAAATTAAGTCAAAAAAAAGCGGATGCACAAAATGGTAATATAGATGCAAGTGTTATTAAGGAAATTATTGCGAATGTTGATATAAATAGCAGCGAGGTTCTTGATTATAACGGTGATGGTAAGGTAGATAATCTTAGTATTATTTTTATAAGATCTGGACAACATAGTAATGGAGGTACAATTCCTACTTTATATCCACATAGACATGTTTATCCTGGTGCAGAGAAAATGAATGGAAAATATGTTGGCAGTTATAACATGTTAAATACGGATAGAATGTTTAATACAAGAGAAAAAAGTGGAGTTATTGCCCATGAATTTTTACATAGTATAGGGTATCCTGATTTATATACAAGTGATGGAGTACATCATCCTGTTGGATCATGGGATATTATGGCAAATGTTGGGCAGTATTTGGCATGGCCTTTGGCTTATTTACGAATGCAAGTAAGTGGTTGGATAAATTTAGATACGATTACATCTACACAACAAAGTGTCACTTTAAAAAGTGTAGATACAAATAATGGAAACAATGCGGTAATTATTAAATCTCCACTAAATCCATATGAAGTATTTGTAGTAGAATTGCGTAAAAAAGGTAGTGCTACAGATGGAAATTCTTTAGATGCGGCAATTGGGGGATCGGGATTAATTGTCTATCGTGTAGATACTTCTATTGCAGATTTAAGTAATTATAATGGTAAAACAGCTATTTATGTATTTAGACCTCAAAAAGGTCAATCAGGATATGTAGATGGTAGTGAAGCACAAACATTAAAAAATGCATATTTGTCAGCAGATAGTGGAAGAACATCAATAGGTTCCATAGATGCAAATAGTACATTGGAAGATGGGGCGTTAACCTTTGTAGATGGAAGTAACTCAGGAATTATGATTAGTAATGTTTCAAGTGCTGGGGATACGATGACATTTGATGTTACTGTACCAGATGCATCACAATATGATTTATGGAATGATACAAAATTTCCAACAGGATATGAAGATGTTGTGATTCAAACAGTTGGAACACAGCAACTAGCTGCAGGATATAATGAAAGAGCTGGAGAGTTACAATTATATGCTTATGAAAATGGAAATTGGAATCAATTTGGTACAAAGTTAAGTGATACACAAGGTATGACTAGTGTTACTTTACAAGAACTAGCTGGATATCCTGTAATAAGCTATATAGATGGAACAGGTACAAACTTATATATTAAAGTTTATCGTAATAAAGTATGGGAAGATATTACTACATTATCAGATATTAGTAATGAATATGCTTTACAAAAATATGATGATATATTGTACTTAGTATACCAAAATGCTTCATATGATAAGTTAAATATGGGGACTGTTTCTGTACAACAAGATAAAGTTCAATATCAGCAGCTTACAAAAGTAAGTGCAGACACAAATATAAAAAGTTTTGCGAACCCTCGTATTGCGAAGACAAGTAGTGGATTGTATGTTATGATAAGAGATTTTAGTAATGGAAATAAAGTAAATCTACTACATTTTGATAAAACAAGAGCTACTTATCAAGAACTTGCAAGTCCTAAAAATGTAGATGCATTTGATATGATGGCTTATAATGATACTTTATATTTTGTATCAGGACAAAGAGGTAGTACACCAGAGTTAGAAATGCAAGTGTATGATAGCAATAGTAATACATGGAGTGTATTAGCAGACTTAAATGTACCAACGTATTTACCAAAATTGGTGGAAGCTCAAGGGAATTTATATGTGTTAGCATCAATTACTACAGATAAGCCAAATTTACGTGTTTATACACTAGAAAATGAGACTTTGGTTCAAGAAGGTATAAATGTAGATGGTGATGGGAAAGACTATTCATTTATGGCTTCAAAAGATTCTTTATTTGCAGGGTATAGCTTAAATAGTGTAGCAATGATAAAACAGAAGAATACTGCGAATCCATTAATATCTTTAACTGTTACACCTCCTACTAATATTTCTTATTATGTTGGGGATAAAATTTCGTTAGATGGATTAAAAGTTGTAGCAAATTATGCGAAAAACCAAAGAGAACTAAGTGCAAACGAATATACAATTACGAATTTACAAACAGATGTTGCGGGTGATTTCATTGCGACAATTAGTTTTGGCGGAGTGGATAATGTATTTAACTATAAAGTTTCTGAAAAAGATAAAAATGATTTTGTAGAGCAAGAGATAGTATGGGATGCATCATCAGAGAATTTAAATCTTGTGTTTAAACAACCTATTGATGTATCACGTATAAAACAAATTCGCTTAGGTGGAAGAATATTAGATCCATCATCATATACGATTACTGAGAATGGAATTTTATTGCATGAAGCATTCCTAAAAAGTTTAAATGAAAACGTGTATGATTTAGAAATACAATTAGATACAAATGAAGTATTATCTATTCAAATTACAATTCATGATACTACATCAATACCACCTCAACCTCCTGAAGAAAATGAACAAGAAACACCAACAATACCAGGAACACAGGAAAAACCCGATCAAACTCCTGGAGGAAATGAACAAGAAAATCAAAACCCGACACTACCGGGAACACAAGAGCAACCAGAACAAATTCCTGAACGAAATGAACAGGAAGAAGAAACACTGACAACGCCGGGTATACAGCAAGATGAAAGTATTCATCAAACAATACTAGATACAGAAGTAGTAGATAAGAATAATCAGTCTTCTATGACAGATAAAAAT
>CAJFOG010000142.1 GCA_904395785.1 uncultured Eubacterium sp.
CAGAAACAAGATGATCTTCAATACGAATTGTTAATTGTCCTTGCGTATTATCATAAAAATAATCTTTTTCTTGATACTTTTGTAATATATGTTCTATTTCTTCAAGTGTTGCTTTTTTACGTGTTGCTAAATATTCTATGGGTTGTTCTATTTTTTGTTGCAACTCATTTATAAAAGCTGAGTTCTCTAGTTGATATGCCTCATAACGTAATGGTAATGCTATTTGATTCCCAAATCCTTTTTCTGGTATGTAATCTTGATTTGGAAACATACGATCAAATGATGAAAATGATAATCTTTTATATACTTTCATCGTTTCTTGAAGTAAAAACTCTCCAAATCTTCTTGCAATATTTGCCTTAATTGCCATATCAAAAAAGAACCACAAATGTCCTCCCATACCAGAAGCAGATCTTTCCATTACTGGATAAAAACCAAATCGTAAAGCTGTTTTATAAACACTATACATATCTTCAAACCATGCATCTTCATCAAAATCTAATGCTAAAAAATAGCAAGTGTTATCTTTTAACAATGGTAGTATTCCTATTCCTTTATTTTGGTTACTCCCTGTAAAATGGTTTAATAATACTTGGTCACTTAATGGTGCAAATTTTGAAACATTACAAGAACCACAACTTTGTTTACCTACATAGCATCCTTGTTGAAACATGTTATCACATACAATTGTCCATTTATACGTTTGTGTTTTATTATGAAAATATCTCTTATAATACACATCTTCTCTAGCACGAAAGTAATTTTTAAAAACTTGTATTTTTTCTCCCGTATTAAACACTTTATTTGTTGAACTATACATAATGCCATGTTTTCTTAACAATCCATGTAATGCTTTATTCTCTTTTTCTAGTTCTTCTACCCTTTTCTGTAAGCATGCTAATGCATTCATATTAATTTCTATCACCACCCGTTTATATACATTATTATATAATTAATATTACATATTCTCAATATTTACCAAAAAGAAAAGGTATCAAACTTAGTTAATACCTTCTATGTAACTATACTATTGTATCTAGTTCTTCTAATAATTTATCTAAAATAGCTTTGATATCAAGCTGTGTTGATGTAAATTTTACTCCTCTTTTTAACATTCCTAAAACTTTTCTTGCCTTCTTATCAATTTCTTTCCTTGTACGCTCACTTGTTAATATTAGATGATTTCCATAAATCGTATATTCTCTTTCAATATAATTAGATGTTACAGGAAACATATCTTGAATTAAAAAAACACTTTCTCTATTATTATCTAAATTTACAAATGAAGAATATCACAAGCTTTACCTTTCCCTTCCTTTTCTTTATTAATCCTTTTATATTTTTCTATACGACTTGATAATGGTATCATCCAATAAATCCCACTTTAACAGGTATCTAACTGATTACATAGGCTTTTTTCTATTTAGAGCTTATTTATATTTCGTTACAGCCCCGTAATTTGTTATTGTACACTATTCGAACTCTCTTAACAGTTCTATCTTTTCTAATCCAATTAGGTTAAATTTCTGTATAAAATATCTATTTTAGTCACATTTTTTTACATTATATATTCTTTTGACAAACAAATAGTATCAAATTAGAATCGCAAACTCAAGAATACTAGTATCATTTTTAAAAAGACCAATCAACCCATGTTAATCTTTAATAAAGTATCCACCTTTTTTCTTTGATCCTTTATATTCGATATATCCATGTATCTTTCTTTTTATTGAATTTCTTATTTGATTTTCATTTACTTGATTACCGTCGTGAGTCAAGTTTCTTAGAATTTCTGAGACTTTAATTCCTGGATTTTTATGAATCGCTTTTAATATTATTAAATCCAATTCATTTATTTGGTCATTTATTTGGTCATTTATTTGGTCATTTATTTGGTCATTTTGCACATAATTCAAATTCGGTAAAGTAACATAGAAAAAATTCTCCGTAGCTTCAAATACCGGTTGTTTTTCCTCATTTTTATACGCATCAAACGTTCTTGGTATTCCTGTTCCGAAATTTTCAATTAGTCCAAGCTTATCAAAAATATTAACTAATTTATGATTACGATAAGTCTGTGTACCTTTCATAATTTCATCCATAGAGGCATTAAATATTCCTCCTGGACTTGTAATTTTACATCTATTTTCAAAAAACTCTATCTTAATGTTTGATCGAATAAAATAGTCGGCATGTACAAAAGCATTTAAAATCATCTCTCTTAATGACGCTCCAGGATAAGAAACAATTTCTTTTCTTTTAAAACTTTTGATATCAATTTTTGCTGAAACATCATTAAGTCTATCAGCTTGTTCCTTTACATGATGAAATAAATC
>CAJFOG010000143.1 GCA_904395785.1 uncultured Eubacterium sp.
TATGGGGTGCTATTTACCCCATGTTATTTAAGACCCCATAGATTGTAAGCCCCACGTTATTTTAGATTACCTTATTTACTCTTTAACATACGAATTATCGTAGCTATATTAACTTTATTTCCATAAGATAATGTAGCTCTACGATATAGTCTTGCACCTAACATTCCCATTAAAATAACTGTAAGTAGTAATATTATAAATGAAATGATAATTTGTGGTAAAGTAGAAACACCCATCGCCACTGCCACGAACATACTCATGTAAGATGTAAAAGGAATATAGCATAGGATTTGTGATAAAGGTGAATCTGGAGATTGTAGCATCATATATGATGCAAAAAATCCAACAACAACGATCATTTGTACTGGTAGTGTTGCCCCATTTACTTCTTCTGATTTAGAACACATTGCCCCAATTGCTCCAAATATAAAACTAAATAATAAATAACCTAATGTTCCAAACATTGCAAATACTACAACAACTTCTAAAGGGATGGAAAAAAACTTATCTAATCCATGCCCCCAAACATCTGCATTTACTTTATACGCTACAACAACTGAACCTAACATAATTGCTGTTTGTACAATTCCTGCAACTGCACCAGCTAACACTTTTCCAAAAATCAACGCATTTGAGGAACAACTTGTCACTAAAATTTCAATCGAACGATTACTTTTCTCACTCGCAACATTTACTCCAATTTGTGCACCATATGTTAATATCATCATGTATAGAATAAATATTAAGATATATGTATAAAAATAATTACTACTTCCATCTGTACCTAACACTACAATATTAGAAGTAACTGATTGTTGTAAGATTGTTCTTATTTGCACAGGATCATATCCTTTTTCTTTCAACAGTTCATTTTGTAAATTAGTTTTTAATACTTCTGCAAATCGGGATTGTATAGTATCCATTAATGAAGAGTTTTTTACATAATAGGAAAATTCATTGATGGATGAGATAACAAATCCTGCTTCTGCTTCTTCTTTTTCAACAGATTGTTTTAAAGCATCTTCACTATTTACATATTGTATCTTATAGTCTGCAAAGTTTTCTTTTAATATGCTATCACTATTTTTTAATACTGCATGTTCATCAAGTATAACCATGGTTTTCTCTTCACTACTATTTGAAGAAAATAAATTTTCAAACATAGTCGAAAATCTAGGAATGGACAATATTACAAATGATACAACTATCACAATACTTGTCGTAATTAAAAAACTTTTTCTTTTTAATAATGAGGCTAATTCAAAACAAAATACTGTTATGAATGATTTCATACCGCATCACCCGCCTTTTCAATGAAAATATCTGTTAAAGATGCTTCATATATATAAAATTTTTCCAGATCGATTTTCTCTTTCACCATAATCTCTAAAATATATTGTCTTGTAGTATCATTTTTCAATTCTAATAAAATACCATCATCATACTCTTGAATCACTTTTACAAAATCATTATATTTTGATTCTAGAATCTCTTGCAATTGTTTTGAAGAACATGTAACACCTTTTAAAACCAACCTATTTTTCCCATATTCTTTTTTAATCTGCTTCAAATTTCCATTTAGTACAACTTCCCCTTTATGTAAAATCACAATATCTTCACAAAACTCTTCCACAAAATTCATTTGATGGCTAGAAAAAATTACTAATTTTCCTTTTTGTATTTCTTCCATTACGACATCTTTTAATAATTGTGCATTGACTGGATCTAGCCCAGAAAAGGGCTCATCTAAAATAATAATATCTGGATTACATATTAATGTTTGTATTAACTGTACTTTTTGTTGATTTCCCTTAGATAAAGTATCTAAGACTCTTTGTTCATATTCTTCAATGTTTAATCTTTTTAAATAATGTTGTAAATTATTTTTAGCTTCCTGCTTTGAACATCCTCTTAATTGTGCCAAATATATTAATTGTTCATTCACTTTCTTTTTCGGATATAATCCTCTTTCTTCTGGTAAATATCCAATTTTATATTGTTTTGGATTAAACTTCTTTCCATCAATCATAATACTTCCTGCATTGGCTTTAAAAACATCCATTAAAATTCGAATGGTTGTTGATTTACCTGCTCCATTTCTTCCCAAAAGTCCTAATGCTTTTCCACTATGAATTGAAAATGAAATGCCATGTAAAACTTCAACACCGTTAAAGCTTTTTTTTAAATCTCTTATGACTAATTCCATATGAGTACTCCCTGGTATATTAAAGTTACTCATACAAAGAGTAATAAATCTAATATACCAATTCTCCTTTCTTCCTGAGTAATTTGGTATCACCTCAGGATGTGATAAA
>CAJFOG010000144.1 GCA_904395785.1 uncultured Eubacterium sp.
ACTTTAGGTACAATTAATGGAAACCCATGTGGCCTTTGGAATAATGTAACCATTGATAACTTTTGATCTTTTACTTGTTGTAAAACTTTTTCATCAGGTGTAGCAGTTAACATCAATTTTTGACCGCAACAAGATAAATACGCAATAGATTCTAATAGTAAATTATCACGATATGGAAATGCATCTACTTCATCCATTATTAATAAATCAAATGTATGTGGATATCGATACAATTGATGCATCGTACATATGATTAAATCCCCATCCACCACGCTTGTATAACCTTCGCAAACTGCTACAACTTGTAATTGTGGAAAAGCTTTTGTCATACGATCTTTAATTTCTAATACAACTTGTCTTCTAGAAATCGCAAATCCTACCTTTTTACCTTCGCGCAAATACCATTTTATTGCTTCCATTGTTAATTCTGTTTTCCCTGCTCCACAAGCAGCATATACAAGCACATCCTTTTTCTGGCGTAAATACTGCATAATTTCATTTACTGCTTTTTCCTGTTTTAAAGTTAGAGGATACTCTAATTGATAATCACAATCAATTCTTCTTTTCTGATATTGCTTTTGTTCAGGATATTGTCCAACATCTAACCTTTTAAAACCAACACATTTCCTACAATACCATGTATGACTATTTTGATCAAAATAAAAGTATGTATGATCTTCGTTACCACATCTTAAACAGCGCATATCCACCTCCTTTCACTTACTTATACGGATGTATAATCAAAAAGTACAAAAAAAGAAGAAAGTTTTAAACTTTCTTCACTTTACTTACATAACTCCATGCATCTTTACACATTTCCTCTAACCCTTTTTCAGCTTTCCATCCTAATTCTTTTAATGCTTTATCTGTACTTGCGAAACACTCAGCAATATCACCTGGACGACGAGGGTCAACTTGATAAGGTACATCTACATTATTTACACGTTTAAATGTTTCCACAACATCTAATACACTATATCCATTTCCTGTTCCTAAATTATATGCATCTACACCTGTATCTTTTAACACTTTAGCTACAGCATTCACATGACCTTTCGCTAAGTCTACAACATGGATGTAGTCACGAACACCTGTACCATCATGTGTATCATAATCATTTCCAAACACGTGTAATACTGGAAGTTCTTTATTTGCCACCTTCACAATATAAGGCATTAAGTTATTTGGAATATCATTAGGGTTTTCCCCAATCAATCCACTGTCATGCGCCCCAATTGGATTAAAATAACGTAATAATGCGATACTCCATTGATCATCAGATACAAATACATCACGTAAAATTTGTTCAATCATCAATTTTGTTGTTCCATATGGGTTTGTTGTAGGACCTAAAGGAAAATCTTCATGAATTGGAACACTATTTGGGTTCCCATATACTGTAGCACTAGAAGAGAATACTAATTTCTTACAACCGTATTTTGCCATGACTTTACATAATGCTAATGTACTCATTAAGTTATTTTCATAATACATGATTGGTTTTTGCACAGACTCTCCAACAGCTTTATACCCTGCAAAATGAATCACCGCATCAATGTTATGGTCAGAAAAGATTTTTTCTAATACAGCTTCATCACAGCAATCACCTTCATAAAATTTAACGCTTTTCTTTGTAATTTCTTCAATTTTTTCTACAACATCTGCTTGTGAATTATATAAGTTGTCGATAATTACTACTTCATTACCTTCATTTAATAATTCAACACATGTATGACTACCTATAAATCCTGTACCACCTGTTACTAAAATTTTCATATGAATCCTCCTTATCGCTCAATGAATCTAAACATCTTTATTCACTGTTCCATTATAGCATACAATAACCACAAAATGAGCATCAATATATAAAAGGTTGCTATATATATTTGATCAGCAACCTTCATTATTTATTTTGTAATTTTAATTTTCATCACATTTCCATAATTACCATAAACTTTTCTACCAGTAGAATCTTTTTTATATGCACGTACTTTTATATAGTATGTCTTACCTTTTTTTAAATTAGAAATACATTTTGATGATGTGTATTTTGTAGTAGATTTTGTAAATTTAGAGCTAGTAGAATATGCTATCTCATATCCTGAGGCACCATTTACACTTTGATAAGTTATATTAATTTTAGATTTTGCATTATTTTTAACACTCTTTAATCTAACTGCTCCTGGTTTAGAAACCTTTATCCATTTTGCATATAGTATACGATTCCCTGTACTTCCTGTTTTTATTTGTGTTACTTTTGTACGATATTTTGCATCGCTGTACCATCCACCAAATATATATCCTGTTCTTGTTGGA
>CAJFOG010000145.1 GCA_904395785.1 uncultured Eubacterium sp.
AAAATTTGATTTATCATCAACTGTTAGACAATTTATTGCATTTATATACATTTTCAAGTATTATGTATGTGTCAAGAGGTGGTGGGGCTCTTGACAGGGTGGGGACTTGATGATTTAATCATCAAGTATCTAATGCTATGGTTGGTTATCAGCAACTGTGTTTTGAAATCTAAGCTACCCCAGTGCTGATAATCAATGAATAAATTGTTCACTTATGGAATGAAAAAGGGATAATCTAAAATAACGTGGGACTTACAATTTGTGGGGTTCCTAATAACATGAGAATGGACAAGGTTAAAAGCCTTGTCCATTTTCTTATACATCAGCTACTGTTTCATGTGGATATTATCATTTAAGTCATAAAAAACTCTGCTCTAAAATGATTCCAATTCGTATATCCATGATTACTATTTTGCTTTCATAGGTTAATGGATTTATTTCTATTTTCTATTAATGCTAATAACATTTGAAATAGAAACCTTAAAAATAATGTAGAATAAGTAAGAGATTGAGAACTTCTTTTAAAACAATAAAAATCCTTAAGTAAGAAATATAATTAAGAATTAAAAGAATAAGATCAAGTAAGATGGGTGCTAGAGAAGATACGATATAAATTAGATTGAAGTAGGTGATAGAGCTTACTTCTTTTTAATTTAATCATTTTAATTTTTAATTTAGTCATATTTCAAAAAATGACTAAATTAAAATATAATAAATACAGAAAAGTTAAATATGTAAATGTCAAGGTGAGATGATGAAAACAACCTTAGAAGGTTTATAAAAAAATTATGAATTTATTTTAATAAGGTAATATTTCTATATGATTAACGAAGTATTAGAAAAACTGAATTATTTACAATTGAAATCAATATATACATATTAGAATAACATTAGGTAATCTTATTAGGGTTACCTTTTTCTTTGTTTCATGGTATATTTATCATGAATAAGATAGGTGATTATAGTGTGTAAATATAACATAATAAATATAAAAAAAATGTATGGTGAAAAAATAGTATTAAATAATATTACATTTGAAATAGAGGATGGAGATTTTATTGTAATTGCAGGTCCTAGTGGATGTGGGAAGTCAACACTTTTAAAAATTATTGCAGGATTCATAAATAGTGATGGTGGAGATATTATAAAACATGGTGCATCCATTCGTAATACTAAGGTTTCAGATAGAAATATTTCTATGGTTTTTCAAGAGGCAGCATTATTTGATCATATGTCGGTTTATGAAAATATTATATATGGTTTAAAGTATAGTGGTGTATCTAAATATGAATGTAAAAAAAGGGCATATAATTTTATGAAAATGCTTCATATAGGGAAGTTAGCAAATCAACAAGCAGAAACTTTATCTGGTGGAGAAAAACAAAGAGTATCAATAGCTAGGGCCTTGGTTAGAAATCCTGATATATTTTTATTAGATGAGCCATTTAGTGCTTTAGATACTCGTTTAAAAAGTGAATTAAGGGGAGAATTGAAACAATTGCATCAACAAATGAAGAAGACATATGTTTATGTTACACATGATCAACAAGAAGCTATGATGTTGGCTACAAAACTTATTATCTTAAATGAAGGAAAAATACAACAAATAGGTGTACCACAAGAACTGTATCGAAAACCTAATAATTTATTTGTAGCGAATTTTTTAGGAAAATATCAGTTGAATACTATTGAAGGTAGAATAAATAATAAAAAAATATTGCATAAAGAACGGGTGGTTGCAAATACAGCACAAGAAAAAGAAAGTTCATGTATCATTGGATTTAGAGAACATGACATTATATTTGATGAAGATGGTATGCTTGGAGAAATAGTGTTAATTGATGATTTAGGTAATGAGAGATATTATCATGTATATGTATATGAATATGAAAAGCGCTTTGTTGTGAAGGGGTTATTATACGATAATAAAAAGATAGGACAGAAAGTATATTTGAAATTTCAATGGGAATATGCTTTATATTTTGATAAAGATAATCAAGGTTGTATTATATGATATAGTTAATGAAAAGATAGTATTATTACCTAGGAAATAAATAAGGTAACTAAATAAAAAGTAAGATGAAAGGAGTAAGTTATATGAATAAGATTCTAATAGTATCACATGCAATGGAAATAGGAGGAGCAGAAAGAGCATTGATTGGGTTGTTAGATTCTATAGATTATGAAAAGTATGATGTAGATTTGTTTTTATGTCGCCATTCAGGTGAATTGTTACAAATGATTCCACAAATTGTTCATATATTACCACAAAATAAAGCAAGGTTTCTAGCAATTCCAATGAAAGAGTTAATAAGACAGAGAAAATTTTCAATCTTATACGGTAGATTAAAAAGTAAGTTACTATCAAAGATGTATGTCAAAAAGAATAAATTAGGAAATAATAATCAAGTAGAATTGACATATAGTCATAAATATACATATAAGTATATTGAGAAGATTAATGAAGAAGAGGAGTATGATTTAGCAATTAGTTTTTTAACACCACATTATTTAGTCGCAAATAATGTTAGAAGCAAAAAGAAAATAGCATGGATTCATACTGATTATGCAAGTATTGAAATTGATATAAAAACAGAATATGATATGTGGAAAGTATATAACCACATTATCTCTATATCAGATAGTTGTACGACTTCATTTATTCAAAAGTTTCCTAATTTAGCTAATAAAATTATAAAGATAGAAAATATCTTAATAAGAGAAATGGTAGAAAAACAATCAAATGCATATGAGGTAGAAGATATGATCGGAACAAATGAAGTTTTATTATTGTCTATTGGTCGTTTTAGTTATCAAAAGAACTTTGATAATATTCCAGATATTTGTAGAAGGGTTTTAAAAAAAGGAATAGATGTAAAATGGTTTATCATAGGATATGGATTAGATGAAAGTTTAATTAAAAGTAAAATAAAAGAATATCAACTTGAAGATAAGGTAGTTTTATTAGGGAAAAAAGACAATCCATATCCTTATATAAAAAAATGTGATATATATATTCAGCCTTCAAGGTATGAAGGAAAGGCAGTAACGGTAAGAGAGGCACAGTTATTACAAAAGCCTGTTATAATAACTAGATATGCAACTTCCTCTGATCAAGTTCATGATGGATTAGATGGTGTGATAATAGATATGGATAATGAAAAATGTGCACAAGGGATTGTAGATTTTATAAAAGATAAAGGGAAGCAAGAAAAAATAATTGACTATCTTAAACAACACGATTATTCAAATGAATTTGAAGTTAAGAAGTTATATACAATAATAGGTGATAATTTATGAAAAAAATAAGAGTAATTCATTGTGTAGGACAATTAGGTATGGGGGGAGCAGAAACCTTAATAGTAAATGCTTTTAAATATATAGATAGGGATCATTTTCAGTTTGATTTTTTAGTGTTTAATGAGCAACAAGGTTTTTATGATGATGAGGTAAGAAAACTAGGTGGTAATATTTACTATTTATCTAGTTTATCTAAAGTTGGAGTATATCAATATATAAAGCAATTGAAAAAATTCTTTAGACAGGAACAACCAGATGTTGTTCATTCTCACTTGGATTGGCTTGGAGGTTTTATATCTTATGCTGCTAAGCAAGCTGGAGTTAAAAATGTGATTGTTCATTCACATGCTAATCAAAAACTATTCGAAAGCAATATAATTTCTAAATTATTAATAACTTTTAATAAATACTTAATCTACAGAAATGCAAATCAATGTTTAGCATGTTCAAAAATAGCAGGTACTTCATTATTTATGAAAGAGTTTCAAGTACTTTTTAATGGCATAGATACGCAAAAATATATACATCCTAATTTGAAAAAAATACAAGAATTGAGAGAAGAACTTCGTATAAAAGATGATGACATTATTTTAGGAACTGTTGGTAGCATGACGATAAATAAAAATCATATATTTTTATTAGATATAATGGCAGAATTAAAAAAAACATCAAATACATATAAATTAGTTCTAGTAGGAAATGGTGCAGAGTATGCTAATTTAAAACAAAGAGTAAAGGAATTAGATTTAATGGATGATGTAGTATTTACAGGTGTAAGAAGTGAGATTCCTGAACTTGTGAATATATTTGATATTTTTTTATTACCGTCAATTACAGAAGGATTAGGTATTGTCTTAGTTGAAGCTCAAGTAAGTGGATTACCATGTATTGTATCAAATGGAGTTCCAAAAGATGTTGTTATTGATGAAAAACTTGTACAATTTTTACCGTTTGATAACATGAAATGGATAGAAAATATAAAACAGAGTTTATGTATAAAACATCATCAGAATAATGATTATATGAAATATGATATACAAACGACTTGTAAAGTTTTGGAAAAAATTTATAGTAGTAAATAAAATAAAGAAAAGAGCGATCATATTATGATAAATAATGAATTAAAAGAATATACAAGAGATGAATCACTTATATTAAAAGGGATTGCTATTTTATTTATGTTAGGTCTTCATTTGTACAATAGGGATGTTACAACAGGGTTTTATGAACCATGGATATATATAGGTAATCAACCTTTTATTTATTATATATCGTTTATGTTTGATGCTTGTGTACCTATGTATTGTTTTGTTGCAGGGTATGCTGCATATATAAAAAAGGATGTGTCATTAAAAAAGCAATCTAGTAGGATATTTGAACTATTGATAAACTATTGGATAATCGTTTTGATTACAATAATGCTAGGAATCGTATTACATCATAATAAAATACCTGGTAGTTTTAGTATAGTTTTAGGTAATCTTTTTTTATATAAAATTACATATGTTGGAGCATGGTGGTTTATGCAAACATATATGCTACTATTCTTAACATCAAAATGTATAATCAAAATTATTGATTACATGCATCCAGTAGTTATGTCCATTGTTATTTTTATTATTTATATTGTATCCTATTATTTTCGAATGATGAATCCAGTATTAACTGATGATCAATTCATAAATGAAATTGTAAACATAATAATATTGTATGGAACATCTCTTTTTTCATACTGTGTTGGTATAATGTTTAAAAAATATTTTATAATTTCTATCTTAAGAGATGGTTTAAAAAAGTATCCAAATATATTTGGTGTTGTGATTATTATTAGTTGTTTTATTGTACATATTATAATAAAGTCTATGATCGTTGCACCATTCACAGCTCTTTTATTTATATGTGGATTTAGTTTATTAACATTAAATTCTAAATTAAAGAAAGTATTATGCTTTATGGGGAAGCATTCTACGAATATATGGCTAATCCATATGCAATTTTATATGGTGTTTTTTAAAGATGTTATTTTTCAAACGAACACAGTAATTGGTTGTTTTATTATACTTCTTATATTATGTATATGTTGTTCATTTTTTATAAAATATTTGGTTAAGCGTATAGTTAAAGTAATTTGTTTAAAAAATAACCAAAATTTATAGTATAATAGATGATATAGTTCTTTTTTGGTTATATATTATTAAAGAATAAATAGGAGAAAGAGATAAATATGGAAAAAATGGATACGAAGTTTGAAGGCAATACAAGTATTGAAATAGACTTAAAAGCCATACTTTTAAAGATTAAAACATATTGGTATGTTTTAATTATTGGAGTGTTAATAGGCATGATTTTTGCGATGGGATATTTTGTTAGCTTTATTACACCTATCTATCAAAGTTCGGCAATGGTATATTTAAGAGGGAATAGCTCAAATACCATATCATTAGAAGCTCTACAGTTAGGTTCACAGCTAACAAGTGACTATGAGATTATTTTTAAGAGTAGACCTGTAATGGAAAAGGTTATTAAAAAGTTAAATTTGAATATGTCTCCTGAAGGATTATCTAGTTTAATTTCTATTTCTAATCCTTCTGATTCACGTATTTTAAAAATTACAGTTACACATGCTGATCCTGAAATGGCTAGAGATATAGCGAATGAAGTAACATCGTATGGTATGGATAGTGTAAGAGAAATAGATGCACAAGAACCTTATGTTGTGGAGCAAGCAGTAACGAATACAGCAAATGTTGGGCTATCCAAAACAAAAGCTTTAGGAACAGGAGCGTTGTTGGGATTTGTAGTGGCATTAGGTTGTATTGTGTTACGTTATATTTTTAATGATAATGTACAATCTATTGAAGATGTTGAACGTACACTACACGTACCAGTCTTGACGGTTGTAGCGGAAGATAAGTCGTTAGCTTATAATAAAAAGAAAAATGGAAAGAAAGATAAAGTAAATGAAGAGGGAGGTGCAAAAAATGGAAAATGATGTAATAGTTGTACGCTATTTTGCGCAAAATATTAGTGAGAGTATGCAAAGCTCTTTTGGAGCTTTACGTACGAATTTACTATATACAGATAATTTAAAAGTTATTACTGTTGCTAGTGCGTTACCGAATGAAGGGAAAACATTGACAGCTTTTCAATTAGCACAAAGTTTTGCGGAATTAGGAAAGAAAGTAGTCATTTTGGATTGTGACTTAAGAAAATGCTCGTTACAACGTTATTTTGTCACAAAAAGAAAAGTTGTAGGAATTAGTGAATATTTGACAGGACAAGCCAAAAGTATTATTTATACATCGTCTATAAAAAATTTAGATGTGATTATGGCAGGGAAACAACCACCCAATCCAACGGAATTATTATCAAGTGAAAAGTTTGTGCAATTAATTAGTTTATTGAAAGAAAAATATGATTATGTGATTATTGACACTCCACCAATGACAGTTACGACAGATTCAGCAATTACAGGTAGATTTTCTGATGGCGTAGTATTCGTAATTAGAAATGATTTTACTAAAAAACGCTTATTACAACGTATCAAGGTGGAAATGGAAAGAAATGGAGCAAGAATTGTAGGGGTTGTATTAAACAGAATGAAAAAGAATCAGAAAGACTACAATTATTATGGTTATGGGAAATATTACTAAAAGTACAAGATGGATGATTATTGGATGTATTATTTTATTATTGACAGCTTTTATAGGATTATTACCTTTTTTCTATGATGAGAAGATACCTGACGTAAAAGATGAACAAGTTAGCGACTATAAAGAAATTGAATATAATGGAAAGTATTACAAATATAATACTTCCATAGTATCCTTTCTGTTTATCGGTACAGATAAAGGTAGTGATGACTCATCAAAAAATGGGCAAGCGGATACGTTGTTTTTAGTATTATTAGATAGAGAAAATAAGAAGATAAGTTGTATACCGATATCTCGCGATACAATGACTGAAATAAGAGTGTTTGACTTAGAAGGTAACGAATTAGGTTGGCATGAACAACAATTATCACTAGCTTATGCGTATGGTAAAACATCTGCAAATGGTTGTATGTATACATTACAAGCAGTATCTAGAATGCTTCATAATATTCCAATTAACTATTATGTATCAGTTGATGTATCAGATCTTACATTCATTCAAAGTTTAATTGGTAGTGTTGAAGTGGAAGTAGTGGATGATGCGCTAAAAAGTATAGAATCAACTTGGAGTAAAGGTAGTAAAGTTATAATTGATGATACGAATGTGGAGCTTTTTTTAAGAAGTAGAGATACCGCAGAGGCGTTTTCAAATGAAGAACGTATGGAACGACAAATAGCATATCTAGAGGCGTTTAGAAATAAGTTTATGAGTCTAGATACACAAGCTCAAGAAGTATTGCTAAAAAATTTATATGAAAAGGTAAATAGTGCAGAAACTAATATATCATTACAAGATTTACAGACATATGGAAACATGTTTGCAAATTTTACTTATCATCAAAGTAACATGTATAAATTAAAAGGTAATTATCATTCTGATTTGCATGATGAATTTATTTTGGATAAAAATCAATTAAGTGAAATGTTAGTGAAGGTATTTTATAAGGAGGGATATTAGGATGAAGAAATATGTAAGTATGTGTTTTTTATCTATATTTTTATTAAGTAATATAGTAGCAATACAAGCAAATCCTAGCCCTACAGTTGATGGAGATGTGATTGAAGTAGTACCAGGAACAGATCCAAATACCCCTGATGTTGGTGAAGATAGTAATGATAATAATAGTGAAAATAATACAGATGAAAATGGTAATGCGAATATAGATAATAATATCGATAATAACACTAACAGTAATACGAATGATAATGTCAATACAAACACTAATGAGAATACAAATAATACTGTCAATGATAATACTAATGATAATATGAACAATAATTTACAAAGTCAAAATGGAATCAAGTGGAGTTTTCATGAGGAATTTCAAGAAGTAGATGATCCTATACAAAGAAAAATCACGCAAATGAATGAAGGAGTTACAGCTGCACAAGTTCTTATAGATGATAATATTTTATATCATAATGAAGTAGATTTAAGTAATTTAACTTTATTAAGTAAAATAAAAGATTTACGTGTAACGAATACTGCTGGTCAAAATGTAAGTAAAGAGTATAAGAATATTGAAGTCACATGGGAAGAACCAAGGTTGAATGATAATATTGAAACTATTCAAATATTACACTATAGTACTGTAAGAAATTGTTGGGAAGTTTTTGCGCCAAAAAGTGTTGATTATGATAAAAAAACGATAACTGCATTTTTTTATGACTTATCACCAGTAGGGGTTTTATATAAAGTAAAAGATGCTGAATCTGTGGATGAACAATTAGTTGTAACGAGTGTTAAAAGTGTGAATGTTTATATTGTCATCATTGTGTTTGGGTTAGTAATGGCTTTATATGCTTTTTATAAGGCAAGAGAACAAAAAGAGGTAGAATAGCCTCTTTTTCATTATTTATGATAACCATTATATAAATAATAGATTGAAAAACAATAAATTTGATAATTAATTAAGAATTATTAATAAAAAATGGTATAATATGGTTGAATAATATTTTTTATAAATATAGTAATAAATAATAGATAGATGAGGTGAAGATGATGTATGTTGATATACATAATCATTTTACTTGGGGAGTAGATGATGGATTAAAAAATAAAGACGATATGCTTATTGCGTTGAAAAATGCAAAAAAAGATAATATTACAGAAATAGTGTTAACACCACATATGAATAGTAAATTTTGTGATGATTCACTATTTGAGCAAATGAGTAATCGAATGGATGAAGTTATACATATTGCGAAAAATTTGGACATAAAAGTGTATAAAGGAAATGAAGTTATGTTAGATGAAGAATTTCTTGATGTGTTTCAGCAAGATAAATTTTTTACAATGGCAGATTCTTCCTATGTTTTATGTGAATTTCCAGTATGGTTAAACGCTGATGAGCAAAGAGAATATGAATATCGTTTGGAAGAAGTGATAGAAAGAGGTTTTGTTCCAGTAATTGCACATGTGGAACGTTATTTTCATAATGGCATACATATAAAAAGAGTAAAGCATTGGATAAAAGTGGGATGTGTAATACAAGTGAATCGATCGAGTTTTTTTGGTTTTCATGGAAAACAAGTTAAGAAAAATGCAGATAAATTATTAAAGAAACGCATGATTCATATAGTGGCATCAGATGCACATGAGGTAAAAGGAAATCGAATTGCGAAGTTATCGGATGCGTATGCTTATATTAGTAAAAAAGTAAATAAAGATTATGCGAATTTATTATGTATTGATAATCCGAGGCAGTTAATTCATGATGATAAAGTAAGAAGGATGAAAAAGTTTGGTAGAAAGGAGGTTATGTAGTGAATCAAAGAGTTTATTTAGCATCTCCACATATGAGTGAGGAAGGTTATGAGCAAAAATATATACAAGAAGCATTTGATACAAATTGGATAGCTCCTTTAGGGAATAATGTAACTATGTTTGAGAAGGAAGTATGTGATTTAGTAAGATCTAAAGAAGGTATTACGTTATCTTCAGGTACTGCAGCAATTCATTTGGCATTGAAACTTGCAGGTGTGCAAGAAGGTGATCTTGTTTTTTGTCAATCATTAACATTTGTCGCAAGTGTTAATCCAATATTATACGAAAAAGCTATACCGATAATGATTGATAGTGAAGAGGATACATGGAATATATCAGTTGATGCTTTAGAAGAAGCGTTTATAAAATATGAAAAAATGGGGCAAAAACCTAAGGCAGTAGTAATTGTACATATTTATGGTATATGTGCTAAAGTAAAACAAATTAAACAATTATGTGAGAAATATCAAGTTGTGTTAATTGAAGATGCGGCCGAAAGTCTGGGATCAACAATAGATGGACAGTATACTGGAACATTTGGTGATTATGGAATCTACAGTTTTAATGGAAATAAAATCATTACGACAAGTAGTGGCGGAATGTTATTGTGTAATGGTAAAAATGCGAAAGAAGATGCACAAAAAGCTAGGTTTTGGGCTACACAGGCTAGAGAAAAAGAAAGATATTATGAACATAAAGAAATAGGATATAATTATCGAATGTCAAATATTACAGCTGGTATCGGTAGAGGGCAATTAAAAGTATTACATCAACGTATTGAGAAAAAACGTCAAATTTATAAGAGATATCAAGAAGGGTTTCAAGATATCAAAGATATTAGTATGATGCCATTTGATGTAGGTAATACGTATCAAAACTGTTGGTTAACAACGATTGTATTAAATAAAGATAGTAAAGTAACTTCAAATCAGATTATTGATGCACTTGAAAAAGAAAATATTGAATCTAGACCTGTATGGAAACCAATGCATTTACAACCATTGTTTAAAGACTGTGATTATATTGACCAAAACAGTGTATCACAAACATTATTTGAATATGGTGTTTGTTTGCCAAGTGATACAAAAATGACAAATGAAATACAAAATAGAGTAATTGAAATAGTGAAAGGGTTGTGGAAACATGTATGAAAAATATATAAAAAGAATGTTAGGAATGTTTTTCGCTTTAGTAGGGGTGGTGTTACTTAGTCCTATTTTTTTCGTTGTAGCAATTTTGGTACGATGGAAATTAGGTTCTCCAATTATTTTTAAACAGCAACGTCCAGGGAAAGATGAAAAAATCTTTACGATGTATAAGTTTAGAACAATGATTGATGCATATGATGAAGAAGGTAATTTATTGCCAGATGAACAAAGATTGACGAAGTTTGGGAAATGGTTACGTAGTACCTCATTAGATGAATTGCCAGAATTACTAAACATTATTAAAGGAGATATGTCTATTGTTGGTCCAAGGCCTTTGTTAGTAAGATATTTGCCATATTATACAGAAGAAGAAAGAAAGCGTCATTCAATACGTCCTGGATTAACTGGTTATGCACAAGTAAATGGAAGAAATAGTCTAAGCTGGGAAGAAAAATTTTTATTAGATATTGAATATAAAGAAAAAGTGTCACTCAAATTAGATTTTAAGATTTTATTAGCTACTATAAAAAAGGTATTAATAAAAGAAGGAATTTTAATGGAAGATTTAGAGGCTTTAGATGTTTGTAGAAAAATTAATGAGGTGAATAACAATGAATGAAATGAAAACTCCGTATTTTTTAATTGATTCAAATCAATTAGATGAGTTGTTAGAAGATATGAAAAACAGCTTCTATTCATTTTGGAGTAATGGAATCATAGGTTATTCGTTTAAAACGAACAATTTATGTAGTGTTATTTCGTACATGAAGGATAAGGAGTTATTTGCTGAAGTTGTTTCTTCTGATGAATATTTGCTTGCAAAAAAATGTAATTATCCAATTAATCAGATAATCTTTAATGGGCCTGCAAAACGTAAAAAAGAATTTATTGAAGCAGTAGACAATGGAGCAATTGTGAATTTAGAAACAAAAAGGGAATTACGTTGGTTGCTAGATTGTAACAAAGAGGCATTAAAAAAGAGTAAGCTAGGCATTCGTGTAAATTTTTGTATAGAAGATTATTGTCCAAATGAATCACAATGTGGTGAAGAAGATGGAAGGTTTGGTTTTTCATATGAAGCAGGTGAATTAAAAGAAGCTATTTTGTTTTTTAAAGAACATAAAATAAAAATTAGTGGGATACATTTACACTGTAGTTCAAAAACAAGGAGCCTTAATATATATAAAGCAATTAGTGAAGTAGCATTAAAAGTTATAAAAGAATACAGTTTAGATTTAAATTATATTGATGTAGGTGGAGGTTTTTTTGGAGGGGTTGAAGGTAAGCCTACATTTAAAGATTATTTTGATACAATTTATAAAATATTAAGTAAAGATGTAGATTTTACAAAAACCAATATCATAATAGAACCAGGTATGGCGTTAATTGGGGCTAGTATGAATTATGTTACGTCAGTTATAGATGTGAAGAAAACTAAAAATAACACATTTGCTGTATTAGATGGTAGTAGAATACATATTGATCCTCTTATGAGAAAGTCAATGTATACTTATGATATTATTCGAAAGAAAATCAATCTAGTAAACTCAAAGGTTGATCAAATATTATGTGGTTTTACTTGTATGGAAAATGATCGTTTTTTTAAAATTTCTGATTTTATGTTAAATGAGACTGATCAGATTATATTCAAAAAAGTAGGAGCCTATACAATTAGTTTATCACCTCAATTTATAGAGCTTCATCCAGATATTTATATTTTAAAAGATGGACAAATAGAATTAGTTCAAAGTAGAAAAGAAATTGAAAATTTTAGAATGGAAGGAGTTTATAAATGAAAAGAGCTTTGGTTTTTGGAGCAACTGGGCAATTAGGTTGTTATAGTGCATTAGCATTAAAAAATGTAGGATTTGATGTGGTTGCTGTAGGAAGAAGAATATCAGATAATAACTTTTTTAAAGATTATGGTATAGAATATATAGGAGATTTTTTTTTAGAAGATAAAGGTTGTTATAAAAAGTTACCTAATTCTATTGATGTAGTGGTGAATATGGCAGGAACAATGCCTGCTCATGCTGATTTAAATATGACACCTTATGCTCAAAGTATAGTATTAGGAACTGTTAATATATGTGAGTGGATGGAAAAAATTAATTGCAAAAGAATTATTTTTAATACAACACCAAGTGATGTAGTAGATTATTGGGGAAGTGCAACTCCTATCGATGATGATGCAATAAGGTCATTCCCTAAAGATGGAAATGATCATGCTGTTTATGCAATTTGTAAAAGAGCTGCATGCGATATATTAGAACATATGTCTTATGCAAATGGTTTTAAACCAATTATATTTAGACATTTTATGGTATATGGATGGCATCCTGATTCTCATTATTTTTTAAATGGAATAAAAAAAGAATTACCCTGGAGAACTATTGTTAGAAAGTGTATAAATGGAGAAAATATTGAAGTTTATGGTGATTCAAATAGAAAGAAAGAATTATTGTATATAAAAGATTTTGCTGATGCTGTAGTACATGCAGCAAAAAATGAAATTTGTGGGATGTTTAATTTAGGTGGTTACAAGCCATATAGTTTAGATGAAATGGTTGATGGGATTATTAATGCTTTTTCATTAAGTACAATTAATAAAATAGCAAGACCAGATATGCCAGATACACCACAAATACTTTTATCAAAAAAGAAAACAGCTGAGGTGTTTGGATGGAAACCCAAATGGACATGGGAGGATGCATGTCTAGATATGCGTGAAGAATGTATAAAAATGCCAATGAAGAAGTTATGGGGAGTTAATCAAAATGCAGATAAATATAAATAAAAATACAATAAATGTATTAATTTTAAGTGTTGGAACGAGAAATAAAATAGTTCAGTATTTAAAAAAAGAATTAAATCATTTAGGAAAAGTAGTAGCAGCAGATATGAATAGAAATGCTCCTGCCTTATATGATGCAGATAAATATTACATCGTTCCTCCCGTGAAATCATCTAATTATATTAATGAAATCATTAAAATTTGTAAAAAAGAAAATATAAGTGCTGTATTTTCTTTGATAGATACAGAATTATCATTGTTAGCTCAACATGAAGAAGAATTTGGCTTAATGGGTATAAAGATAATTGTATCGAAAGAAAAAACATGTGATATTTCTTTTGATAAATGGAAAATGTACCAACTACTAAAAATTCATAATTTTCTAACGGCAAAAACATATATAGAATTAGATAAATTTAAGGATGATCTATTATTGAAAAATATTCATTTTCCTGTAATAGTAAAGCCAAGAGATGGAAGTGCAAGTTTAATGGTCCAAAAAGTAGATGATTTAGATTTATTGAATTATTTATTTAAAAAATATGATAATTTATTAATACAGGAGTTCATAGATGGGCAAGAAATAGGAATAGATTGTTACATAGATATGATATCAAAGCAACTTGTTTCATTATTTGCTAAAAAGAAGTTAATTATGCGAGCTGGAGAAACAGATAAATCTATTTCTTATAAAGATTATAAATTATTTGAATTGATTAGAGAGTTTATAACTAAGTTAGAGTTTTTTGGACCTATAGATATAGATGTGTTTTTAAAAGATGGGGAGTACTATATTTCAGAAGTTAATCCAAGATTTGGTGGTGGATATCCTCATGCATACTCTTGTGGAGTAAATTTCATGAGTTTACTATTAAATAATTTACAAGGAAATGAGAATCCAGCTTCTATAGGGGATTATAAAGAAAATATATACTGTATGAAATATAGTGAAATTAGTATAATTGGTGGTGAGTAATATGAAAATTCTAGTTGTTGGTAATAATTCTGATGGGTTATATAGATTTAGGAAAGATTTGTTACTAGAATTAGTTTTAAAAAATAATGATGTATATGTTGTTACACCATTTGATGAATGTATTCATGAGCTAAAAACTTTAGGTATCAATTTAATTGAATTAAAAATAGATCGTAGAGGTACTAATTTTTTACGTGAAGTAGTGCTTTTATTTAAGTATTATAAAATATTGAGAAATATAAAGCCAGATTTAGTAATTACTTATACAATTAAACCTAATATATATTGCGGATGGTTATGTAGTTTATTAAGAATAAAGTATGTCTGCAACATTACTGGATTAGGAACAACATTTCAAAAAGACAATATGTTAAAGAGAATAGTAATGGTTTTATATAAAATAGCATTACGTAAAGTAAAAGTTGTTTTTTTTGAAAATAAAGAGAATTTCGATATTTTTGTAAATAAACGTATTATAAATAAAGAGAATGGAGCTTTATTGCATGGAGCAGGTGTAAATACAGAAGAATTTGAATTTGTAAAGTATCCTATTCAAAAAGATAATATAAAATTTTTATTTATTGGACGTATCATGAAAGAAAAAGGTATTGAAGAATTCATGTATGTTGCTAAGAAAATTAAGAAAGAAAATTCAAATATTCAATTTGATATAGTTGGTCCAATGGAAGATGATTATGTTAATATCATAAATGAATTTCAAGAGAAAAAGATTATTAATTATTATGGTTTCCAAAAAGATGTTAGACCATTTATTGAGAGTTGTCATTGTTTTGTGTTACCGTCATATCATGAAGGTATGGCAAATACATTACTTGAAGCAGGAGCAATGGGAAGACCATTAATCACAAGTAATATATATGGTTGTAAAGAAGCGATTAATAATAATGGTTATGTAGTCAATGTAAGAGATAGAGACGATTTGTATAGAAAAATAAAAAAATTTATTGCATTAAGTTATGATGAAAAAAAACAAATGGGAATTCGATCAAGAAACCATATTTCACAAGTATTTGATAAAAAGAAAGTTGTACAAGAAACTATTAAAGGATTAAATTTATGGATGAATATAAAGTAACAATTGTGATGGGAATATATAATTGTGAAGAAACTTTAGAAGAAGCATTACAATCAATTCTCATGCAAACTTATAAAAATTGGAAGTTAATTATGTGTGATGATGCGTCTAATGATAATACATTTTATATTGCAAATAAATATGCGCAAGCATATGAAAATATTGAGTTGTTAAGTAATGATAGGAATATGGGGTTAAATTACACACTTAATAAATGTTTAAGAAAAGTAGATACAAAATACTATGCTCGCATGGATGGAGACGATATTTCATTACCTACTAGAATAGAGAAAGAGGTATTATTTCTAGATGAAAATCAAGAATATGATATTGTAAGTACCAATATGGCTTATTTTGATGAAAATGGTGATTGGGGCAAGGGAACAGTAAAGGAAAGACCAGAAAAGAAAGATTTTGTATATGGAACACCTTTTTGTCATGCACCATGTATGATTAGAACAAGTGCAATAAAAAGTGTAGGAGGATATACAGTAAATCATAGACTATTAAGAGTTGAAGACTATCATTTATGGTATAAGTTATATTTAAAGGGATATAAGGGTTATAATTTAAATGAAGTATTATATAAAAT
>CAJFOG010000146.1 GCA_904395785.1 uncultured Eubacterium sp.
ATGTAGAGGCTTTAATATTTTAATTAATAGTCATAAATAAATTATATGTATTGTTAAGATTTTGTTATATTTTAGTGTTATTTTTATGAAGAGTAAAAACTTGTGCTAAAATACATTCGTTTATTTAGAAAGAAGGTATTTTAAATGAAGGCGAATGCTAAAAAGAAGATAATACAAAGTATTAGTCCTCTTTTGATTACGATTGGCATTGTGTACGGAGATATAGGAACATCTCCAATGTATGTTATGAAGTCTATAATTGCAGAAAATGGTGGTTTATTGCATATTAATAGACATTTAATTTTAGGGTCTCTATCTTTAATTATTTGGACACTGATATTATTGACGACTATTAAATACGTGTTTATCGCAATGAAGGCTGATAATAATGGAGAAGGTGGTATATTTTCTTTATATAGCTTACTAAAAAGTTATGCAAAGTGGTTGCTTTGGCCAGCGATGATTGGTGGTGCTGCATTATTAGCGGATGGGGTTTTAACACCTGCAGTTACAATTACAACAGCAGTGGAGGGATTACAATCTATCCCAATGATTCAGCCACTGCTAAGTAACACAACGACACTTGTGGTAGCCGGATGTATTATTTCTATTTTATTTTTTGTACAAAAGTTTGGTACAAGCTCACTGGGAAAGGTATTTGGTCCATTGATGTTGGTTTGGTTTTTTTTATTAGGTATTATTGGATTAATTTACATATTTAAAGATATATCTGTATTACAAGCATTAAATCCTTTATTAGGTATCCAAGTATTATTTAGTCCTTGTAATAAAGCTGGATTTATGATTTTAGGATGCGTGTTTCTTGCGACAACAGGAGCAGAGGCATTATATTCAGATATGGGTCATGTTGGAAAAGTAAATATTTATAAAACTTGGCCATTTGTGAAACTATGTTTAGTATTAAATTATCTGGGACAAGGTGCTTGGCTTTTATGTATGAAAAATCCTTCACCTTTTATAGGAATAGAAGATATGAATCCTTTTTTTGAAATGTTACCTCCACAATTTCGTATGTATATGGTTATATTTGGTACAATTGCAGCAATCATTGCTTCACAAGCATTAATTACCGGTGCATTTTCTATTGTGTCTGAAGCGATTCGTTTAGATCTTTTACCACATTTACATATAGTTATCCATCAACTACGAAAGGGCAATTGTATATTTCTCAAGTAAATACATTATTGTGGGTATTTTGTATTGGAGTGCTATGTTTCTTTCAAACAAGTGCGAGAATGGAAGCAGCATATGGATTAGCAATTACATTAACAATGTTAATGACAACTATTCTATTATTTGTTTATATAAAAAATATTAGAAAACATATGGTTATTGCAACTTTATTTTTACTGTGCTTTATCGTAATTGAGGGTGGTTTCTTTATTTCTTCTTTCACAAAGTTTTCGCGTGGAGGTTATATTGCATTGTTATTAGCTACATGTATATTAATGGTAATGTGGATTTGGCATACCGGTACAAAAATTGAACAACAACAAATAGTTCGATTACCTTTACAAAAATATCTTCCATTATTTAGAAAGTTACAACATGATGAAAGTATACCATTTATCGCAGATAACTTAGTTTTCATGACAAAAGACCAAAGTGATACTTTATTAGAACGAGATATTTTGTATTCTATTTTTGATAGAGGAGTAAAAAAAGCAAAAGCTTATTGGTTTTTAAGTGTTCAAGTAAGTGATGAGCCATATACATTACAATATCGTGTACATCGCATCAAAGATACGCAATTATTTCGTGTACATTTTATTTTAGGATTTAAAGTAAACCAAAGTGTAAATGTATATTTACGTCAGATAGTACAAGAAATGATTCAAAGTAATGAGTTAAAACCTCAAGAAGTACCGTATTCTATTTATGATAATCAACATATTGGAACATTTCGTTTTTGTATGATTCATAAACATTTAGGAGCAGGAAGTAGCATTTCTAGTTGGGGAAGAATAGCGATAACTTTAAAATATATGATTCGTCATTTTGCAGGATTTTATCCACAATGGTATGGACTAGAAAATTCAAGTTTAATTATCGAACATGTCCCTTTATTTATTAAGCAAAAACCAACAAATATCATTCAAAGAATAGATTAAGAAAAAATTATCATATAAAATTAAAAAGAGTAGATTGTAGCGAAATAAAAATAAGCTAAAAATAGAAAAAGCCTATGTGATCAATACTGATAAACATAGGTTTTTCATTATAATGTGGTTTGAACTCTAAGATCAAATACCTAGTTATTTGAAATATTAAGTATTAGAAGAGGGATGTTCCTTACATTATTATATCAAAATAAAGAGTACTTGATACTTTAAACAAAGGAATCTAATTATATATTATCTATTACGGCTAAATTCTCTGATGAAATTTTTGTAGATACTAAGATGTATTAGCAATGATTGGCTCTCCTAATATATCATTTTATTTGTCAAAATAATATTCGTTGTAATGATTG
Organism: uncultured Eubacterium sp.; assembly: GCA_904395785.1. Lineage (GTDB taxonomy): Bacteria > Bacillota_I > Bacilli_A > Erysipelotrichales > Erysipelotrichaceae > Amedibacterium. Next base: position 2,495 of record CAJFOG010000146.1, read on the forward strand.
TACTTTTCCTTTTGTATCTTTTGTCCATTTATTGAAAGAATGTTTTGAATCTTCTTTACATACCGTGATAAGAAAGGTGTTGAAAATCTGTATGAATGGATTAAAGAATGAATAATATTCAGGCTTGTGTCAGGAAAGCTAGTTATATGCACATAGACATTTGGGGTGCGAAGCGTCTACGTTTGCGGGAGTGCTGTATCTTGTAAGTGATGCTATTAAATATGGAACACTTACGGATACTGAGAAAGAGATATATAGAAATATATTTTATGAAAAAACTGCTACTACAACAATGTTGAATGAAGTTAAAAGTATTAAAAAGAATGCTGAAATAGTTCAAAATAATGAAGTGCCACAAGTACCTATGCTCCTATTTGCTTCAAATGGAATTGGAACAGGATGGAATGAAGATGAGTGGCGTGGGTATCAAAATAGTTATTTAGAAAATGTTGAAAATGGAAAACTTATAAATTTAGATTGTCCTCATTATATTCACGATTATGAATATAATACAATCAGTGAAGAAATAAGAATATTTTTGACAGAGATGTCTAATTAGTATAAGTAAAAGATAAATATTAGGCTTATGTTGAATATGAAAGCACGTGATTATTTAAATTTTGCGAGAGTAAATTATGAAAAAAATACTAGCGACAAGCGGTATTTTTTTAGTTAGTAGTTATATGGCAGAGTATTATGTTTATAAAAGCTACGATTTGTATGTATTTAATCGAAATATTAAAGAATAACTCAAAGGCGTAACACTTATTGAAACTGACTGACATAATCTTGGAGAAAGTCTTCGGAAATATCGATTTGATACTGTTATATATATAGTATATAATTCAAATGATGTAGCATTGTTACTTGATGTTTTGAGAAATTATGGAGATTATATTCTTATTAGTTCAGGTGCAGTATACCTTGAGTGTACATTACAGCCGTTCAAATCCTAAAAAAATTGAGGAAATTTAACTTGACTTTTATACGTCATTTTAGTCGTTCCATATGAAATATTTAATTTTTTCTTGTTTCAATACGGGGGTACTGTACGATATCTTTGCTCATTCAATGGTAGCAAATGAATGTGTTTGTTTCTTTGAAAAAGCTGATAGATACTTTGTTTTAGCGAAGAATCAGATGTTTAGTGCATTTTTATTATAAATAATGATATGGGGGTATAGAGGAGCTAGTTGTCTTTTTTTGTAAATGAAAAAGAAGTTGTGTGAAATGAACTTAACTAAATTCATTTTTTACAACTTCTTCTTTATGGTTATCGAAAGGAAATCGATAATCTTATTATCATTAAATTTGTAGATGTGGAAGGATAACATATAATGATAATAATTGTATCAAGATAGAGCCAATATCTAGATACATGAAATAATCGTATTATTTCATGTATCTATCATACTACAAAAAAATCCACCTGTAAACCCTTCCAGCAAAAAACTTTTTTTATATAGTTTTAAAATATGATAGAGTATTATAGTTGGATAAGGAGGAAGGAATATGAAATGTAAAGTATGCGGAGGCGAAAGTAAAAGCTATCATTTATGTAAAGCATGCCATATAAAAAAAGTTGAAGGGAAAATTATAAAATGTTTAAAGTGTCAACAATGGCATGATAAAGATGAGCATTGTAAGAAAGAAAATCTTTATGATGCACATGATACAGATTTTCTTTATGAGCGTAAACAATCATTATTAACAGAAACAGAGAAACGTTTTTATAGTTGCATTGAAGGTGTATTACCAAGTGGGTATATTTTACATATGCAATCTAATTTAGCAACCTTCATACAGCGAACAGATAATGCTCGTTATCAAAATGAATTGTTTCGTAATGTTGATTTTTTAATTACAGATGATAATTATATACCAATGTGTGTCATCGAAATTAATGACGATACCCATTTTCAACAAAATCGAAAACAAAGAGATATAAAAGTTAAAAAAATATGTGAAGAAGCAGGAATTCCTGTCATTACATTTTGGGTGAATAAAGGTGTGAACAAATCATATATAGAAAGCAAAATAACTGAAACACTTGCGATGATGCCAGTAAAACGTATTCATCATTTCGAGGTTAATAAAGATACATCAAAAACAAAGAAAAAAGGATGTTATGTGGCAACTTGTGTATATGGTTCTTACGATTGTCCACAAGTTTGGATGTTACGTAGATTTAGAGATCAAGTATTAGAACAATCTTGGTATGGTCGTTTATTTATCTTTATTTATTATAAGCTAAGCCCTAAATTGGTGAATAAGTTTAAAGATTGTGAACTATTTCATAGGGTTTGTAAGAAATGGTTAGATACATTGGTGTATTATTTATACAAAAAAGGCTATCAAGATACGCCATATATAGATTGACAAATGAAAGATGTTTTTATATACTATACGCATAAAAGCGATGAATTAAAGTAGTACCTTGGAAAGTAGTGTAGAGAGATAACTGGTTGGTGAAAAGTTATAGTATGGAACAAGGGAACTTGTTAAGGAGCTGATATCGTTTTACTTCGCGTTAAGAAGATGAAAGTGTCTGATGTAAGTCAGGAACTAAGGTGGTACCGCGTTGAGATAACGTCCTTAGATAGGACGTTTTTTTATGTTTAGAAAGGAAGATAGTATGGTATTTGATCACAAAAAAATTGAGAAAAAATGGCAAACATATTGGGATGAGAATAAGACATTTGAAACAGATGTTTATGATTTTAGTAAACCTAAATTTTATGTATTAGATATGTTTCCTTATCCTAGTGGGCATGGATTACATGTAGGGCATCCTGAAGGATATACAGCAAGTGATATTGTTGCTCGTTATAAACGAATGAAAGGATTTAACGTGTTACATCCTATGGGGTGGGATGCATTTGGTCTTCCTGCAGAACAATATGCAATTAAAACAGGAAATCATCCAGCAGGATTTACCGAAGCAAATATTGAAACGTTTAAACGTCAATTAAAGATGTTAGGTTTTTCTTATGATTGGAGTAAAGAAATATCAACAGCAGATCCTCAATATTATAAATGGACACAATGGATTTTTACGCAAATGTATGAAGATGGTTTAGCAAAGCATATCGATATGCCAGTAAACTGGTGTGAAGAATTAGGAACTGTACTTGCGAATGATGAAATAGTAGATGGAAAAAGTGAGCGTGGAGGATATCCAGTAGTTCGAAAAAATATGAAACAATGGGTGTTAGATATTCCAAAATATGCAGAACGTTTATTAGCACAATTAGATGAGTTAGATTGGCCAGAATCAACAAAAGAAATGCAAAGAAACTGGATTGGGAAATCCATTGGTGCGCATGTTCAATTTCAAGTAGATGGACATCAAGAACACTTTACAGTTTTCACAACACGTTGTGATACATTGTTTGGAGCAACTTATTGTGTATTAGCACCTGAACATGCATTAGTTGATCGCATTACAACACCACAACAAAAAGATGCAGTAGAGGCATATAAAAAAGTTTGTGCTTCTAAATCAGATTTAGAGCGTACAGAATTAAATAAAGAAAAAACTGGAGTATTTACAGGAGCTTATGCAATTAATCCAGTAAGTGGTAAAAAAGTGCCAATTTGGATTAGTGATTATGTATTAGTAAGTTATGGTACAGGAGCAATCATGGCAGTACCTGCACATGATGAGCGTGATTGGGCATTTGCGAAAAAATTTGACTTAGAAATTATTCCTGTATTAGAAGGTGGGGATGTAAGCCAACAAGCATATACAGAAGATGGTTTACATATCAATTCTGATTTCTTAAATGGATTAAATAAACAAGATGCGATTGATAAGATGATTGCATGGTTAAGTGAACATGGTTGTGGGAAGCAACAAATTAACTATCGCTTACGTGAATGGATTTTTGCACGTCAACGTTACTGGGGAGAACCTATTCCAGTCGTTCATTATAAAGACCATGATGAAGTATTACCGTTAGAGGAATTACCTCTTGTATTACCAGAATTACAAGATTATGCACCAAGTAAATCGGGAGATTCTCCATTAAACAAGGCAACAGATTGGTTACAATATAATGGTGGATTAAGAGAAACATCTACAATGCCAGGAAGTGCTGGAAGTAGTTGGTACTACATGCGTTATATTGATCCTAAAAACACAGAAGCGATTGGAAATCCAGAATTATTAAAACACTGGCTACCAGTAGACTTATACATTGGTGGTAGTGAGCATGCGGTAGGACATTTATTGTATTCTCGTTTCTGGAATAACTATTTATACGATAAGGGAATCCTTGCGACAAAAGAACCATTCCAAAAACTATGTCATCAAGGAATGATATTAGGTTCTAATGGTGAAAAAATGAGTAAGTCAAGAGGAAATGTTGTGAATCCTGATGATATCGTAGAAGCACATGGTGCTGATACATTACGTATTTATGAAATGTTTATGGGACCATTAGAAGCAAGTAAACCATGGAGTGATACAGGTGTTGAAGGAAGTAGAAAATGGTTAGATCGTGTGTATCGTTTATTTACTGAAACAAATAAAGTTACAAAAGAAAATAATCATGAATTAGATAAAGTGTATCATGCGACAGTGAAAAAAGTAACAAATGATATCGAAACATTAGGATTTAATACTGCTATTTCTCAGATGATGATTTTTGTGAATGAATGTTACAAGGCAAATAGTATTTATGAAGAGTATGCGAAAGGCTTTGTGAAGTTATTATCTGTATTTGCACCACATATAGGAGAAGAATTATGGCAAGTTGTGTTTAATGAACAAGATACAATTGCGTATGCTTCTTGGCCTACTTATGATGAGGCAATGCTTGTGGAAGATGAAGTAGAAGTTATCGTGCAAGTAAATGGAAAATTACGTGGTAAATTTAAAGTAGCAGTTGGTACAAGTGAAGATGTATTAAAAGAGGAAGCATTAAAAGTGCCAGCAGTACAAGCACAAGTAGAAGGAAAAACAATTCGTAAAGTTATTGTGGTAAAAGGAAAAGTTGTAAACATTGTAGCAAACTAGGAACACATCAGTGTTCCTTTTTATTGTATAATCCTATAATTCGGACAAAACCATAATAAAGTAATAAAATAGGTGTAAAA
>CAJFOG010000147.1 GCA_904395785.1 uncultured Eubacterium sp.
GGTGTTGCTCTTTGTAAAAGTTCGATAGAACTTGGAATATAGTCATAACGTTCGCCATCGATTTCATAGGCAACACACATTTTAATTTTTTCAAGTCCACTTAAAATATCTAATTTTGTAATAACTAAGTCTGTTAAACCATTGATCATAGCTGCATGACGTACAACATTGACATCTAACCAACCACAACGTCTAGGACGTCCTGTAGTTGCACCAAACTCTCCACCATGATTACGTAAATAATCTCCAGTGTCATCAAATAACTCTGTTACAAATGGACCTTCTCCTACTCTTGTAGAATATGCTTTCGCAATCCCAATAATAACATCTAATTTTTGTGGCGATACTCCAGCACCAGTACATACACCTGCAGATGTAGGTGAACTACTTGTAACATATGGATAATTTCCATAATTAATATCTAACATTGCTGCTTGTGCACCTTCAAATAAGACTTGTTTATTTTCATCTAAAGCACGGTTTACAAGCATTTGTGCATTGATAATTCTAGGTGTTAGTAAATCTTTTACTTCCTCAAATTTTTTCACTAATTCTTCATATATAAAACCTTCGTTTTGATATACATTTTTGAAAATAATATTTTTTTGTTCTAAAGCATGTTTTAATTTTTCCTTAAAACTTTCAAAATCAAGTAAATCACCCATTCTAATACCAAAACGAGAATATTTATCAGAATAACATGGACCAATTCCTCTTTTTGTAGTACCAATTTTTTGATCTTTTAAGCTAGCTTCGATTAATTCATCAAGACGAACATGGTATGGCATAATGATATGAGAACAATCTGAAATTTTCACATGATTTGTATTCATTCCCATTTCTTCTAATGTTTTAATTTCTTCTAAGAAAACAAATGGATCAACTACTACACCTGGACCAATGATACATTCTGCTTTTTGAAGAACACCACTTGGTAATAAGTGTAAAATAACTTTATCATCATTTACAACAACAGTATGTCCTGCATTATTTCCTCCTTGGAAACGCACAACATATTCCATTTTAGATCCAAGATAGTCTACGACTTTCCCTTTTCCTTCATCTCCCCATTGGGTTCCAACAACAACATAACCTGGCATATACTATTCCTCCTAGCGGGATATATGAATCCTTTATCGAAGAATTCCAAAAAATCCTAATACACTATATCATAAATAATGTAAAAAATAAACATTTTTCTTTTGAAAATTTTTTACAGCAAAAAAGCCTCTTCAACGAAAAAGAGGCTTATATTATTATGCACATTTTTCAATTAACTTCTCTACTGCTTTTTCCATGTAACGATCGATTAAGTTTATAGTTTCTACATCAAAATTATCGTCATAATAAATTTGTGAAATACTTTCCATCATAGGTAGTTCAGCCCATAATTCTACACCATTATTTGTGATGAACTCTTCTACATTTTTATGCTTAAATATTTCAATACGTTTCCCACAATCTGGACATAAAACATAACTCATATTTTCAATGATTCCAAATACTGGTACATTTACTTGTTTACACATATTAATTGCTTTTGAAACAATCATAGAAACCATTGGTTGAGGTGTAGATATCATTACAACACCATTTACCGGAATATTCTGTAATACAGTCATCGCAACATCTCCAGTACCAGGAGGCATGTCAATTAATAAGTAATCTAATTCTTCCCAAATTACATCCGTCCAAAATTGTTTTACTACATTACCAATAATAGGTCCTCTCCATAATACTGGTTGATTTTCATCCTCAATTAAGAAGTTTAAAGAAATAACTTTAATACCATCTTTATCTACTACTGGTTGAATAGCATCTTTATTTCCATATGCTTTTTCTTTTTCTACTCCTAATAAACGAGGAATACTTGGACCTGTAATATCTGCATCCATAATTCCTACTTTATATCCTTTTTTCACAAGTTGTTTTGCTAAAAGAACAGTCATTGAGCTTTTTCCTACTCCACCTTTTCCACTCATTACTGCTATAACTTTTTTAATTTTATTATTAGGATTATTCGTAATTCCACAACTTGATTCTTGTTTTCCACAATTTCCTTTACTTGGACAACTTCCACAGCTACTCATATTATCAATACTCCTTTTCTATTGTAATTGATCTAATAAACTTTTTCCAATTGTATTTTCAGGCATTTTTACCTCAAAATTATCTGCAATTGTTGCACCAATATCTGCAAAACTATCACTTAATGGTAATAATCCGTGCCCTTTCATAGATGGACTATATGCTAAAAATGGTACAAGCTCTTTTGTATGATCACTTCCTTTAAATGTTGGATCATTTCCATGATCAGCAGTAATAATTAATAAATCATCTTCTTTTAATTTATCAAGTACAATACCTAGTTTTTCATCAAAACGTTCTAATTCTTGACCATAACCAATAGGATTACGACGATGACCCCATAATGCATCAAAATCAACCAAGTTTACAAAACATAATCCTTTGAAATCTTTATCCATTAATTCAATAGTTTGGTCCATACCATGAACACTACTTTTTGATTTATGTGCTTCACTAATACCTTCACCTACGAAGATATCATTAATTTTTCCAACACTAATGACATCATAACCTTTATCTTTTAATACGTTTAATACTGTTTTTCCATAAGGTTTTAACGCATAATCATGGCGGTTTGCAGTTCTAACAAATTCACCTTTTTTCTTTCCAACATAAGGTCTTGCGATTACACGTCCAACCTTCCATTCTGGTTTCATTGTAATTTCTCTTGCAATTTCACAACAACGATATAATTCATCTAAACCAAATGTTTCTTCATTTCCACAAATTTGTAATACAGAATCAGCTGATGTATATACAATCATATCTCCAGTCGCAATTTCATGTTCTCCTAGTTCATCTAAAATCTCTGTACCACTTGCAGATTTATTCCCAACAATTTTACGCCCAGTTCTTCTTGATAACTCATCTAGTAATTCTTTAGGAAATCCAGTTTCTGTAAATGTTTGAAATGGTGTTGTTATATATAAACCCATCATTTCCCAATGACCAGTCATTGTATCTTTCCCAACGCTAGCTTCTTGCATTTTCGTATAGTAACCTAATGGTTCTTTTACTGCTTCTACATGACGTAAAGGATGTAAGTTCGCAAGCCCTAATTTCGCTAAATTTGGTATATGAAATGATTCCATTTTTTCATCAATATGACCTAATGTATCACAACCTTCATCACCATACTCTTTCGCATTAGGAGCTTCTCCCACACCTAATGAGTCAATCACAATTGTAAACACTCTTTTATATTTTTTCATTTAACTTCCTCCTTCATTCGCGGATGAAAACTACGATAAGCTTCTTTTAACCGCTTTGTTTGTATATGGGTATATATTTGTGTTGTAGAAATATTACTATGTCCTAGTAATTCTTGCACGACCCTTAAATCTGCCCCACCATCTAATAAATGAGAGGCAAAACTATGACGAAAACTATGCGCAGACAAACGTTCATCTAAACCACAACTATGTAA
>CAJFOG010000148.1 GCA_904395785.1 uncultured Eubacterium sp.
TCCATGTAAACAAATGTATGGGGGAGAAGATGCATTATTAGATGAAAGTTTACGTATTGGCATGGATGGAATGATTAGTGTGATGGCACATGTGAATTTATGTGAAATGAAACAGTTTATAGAAGAGGATAGAAAAGATCGTTCATTATGTGAACGATTAAAACAACAAGCAAATCTTATATTTTATGAGACAAGTCCTGCATGTGTGAAATATATATTATCAAAATATCAAGAAATAGAAAATGAACTACGATTACCATTAGTGCGTGCAAGTCAACAAGCAATGAATGTCATTGATCAAAGCAAGTTATTTTGACAAAATTTTCATAAAATATCTTATATCGTAATGATGGTGATATAATGAAAGTAAAAGTGTTTGATGAACAACATGAAGATGATTTAACACAGGTGATGAATACTTTTTTATCAGATCATGACATTCAAGTATTAGATCTTAAGTTTTCTACTGCTTGTTGTGTACAAGACCAAGAACAAATATATTGCTTTTCTGCTTTATTATTGTATGAAGAGCTATAATTTTCTATTAGGTGCACATACTAGGCTTGTAGGAGGTATGATTATGCAACGAAAAACTGAAATTTTATGTAATGTAAGAAACTGTGTGTTTTATGATCAAGATCGTTGTCATGCACAAACAATTAGTGTAAGTTGTGATAACTGTGCGATGCCAAATGATTGTCATGAAACAAAATGTAAGTCATTTCGATGTAAAACAAAATGTTAAAATGATTTATTAAGAATCCGAAAATGGATTCTTTTTATTTAGGGATTCAACGACAAAAATCAAGGAAATCTAAGGGTTTTCTACACTTTTATAATAATTTATGATATGATAAGAAATGAGGTGATTCCATGCAAAGACTACTTATTTGTATCGTATCATTGTTATGTATACTAAGTGGATGTAAGAATATGAGTAAGGAAGAACAGGAAAATATCAAGATATATGAAAGTTACATAGATGCTGTTGATAAAAATAAGGGGGTTGTTTCTAAATATATTCCTTTTGATTATAAAATGTATGTATATAAGCAAGATGATGATACATATAAATATGAAATAGAAATTTATAATCCGCAAATGGCAATGTATAATATACAAGCGATTGCGGTTGATCAGGATATTGATAGTAATCAAAATGTATATCCATGTTTAGGCATTTTAGGCGATGATGCAAGCGTACAATATAATATGATTCCATATCAATCCTATGGAAAAAAAGGGTATATAAAAATGATTATTTTAGATGCAGTATCTAAACGTAATCAATTTACTGTAAATGTTATGGTAACATGGAAAGATCGTACATTACGTAATACATCAAGGGTATTTTTTAATTGTAGTTATGCGCAAGAAAAAGGGGATATTGAAAAAGGAGAAAAACAAACTTCTGACTTAGGTAAATCAGATACGAAATAGAAAGGATAGGTCTATGAATAAAAAACACAACAACCATCGTAAGCAATCAATTTTAGCAGGTGCAATGATTAGTTCAGTAGGTATTTTATTAGCCAAAATGATTGGGTTATTATATACGATACCATTTAAAACAATAATTGAAACAAATGCCAATGCGAATTATTTTGGGTTAACTCAGCAAATGTATTCGTATTTATTAAATGTGTCACAGGCAGGATTTCCTTTTGCGATAGCAACATTGGTTGCGAAATATAGTGCAAAACAAGATTATCAAACAAGTTTACTAGTAAAGAAGATTAGTAATCGTTTAATGTTTACGTTTGGTGCAATCATGATGTTACTATTGATGATTGGTTCTAGTCCATTAGCTAACTTTGTATTTTCTGGAGAAGGTAATCCTAGTGATTTTCGTTGGGCTATTTTTATGAGTAGTTTTGCATTATTTTTTGTGCCGATACTTTCTAGTATAAGAGGATTTTATCAAGGGTTAAAAGAAATGGAATTATATTCTATTTCGCAAGTTTTAGAACAATTGGCGAATGCAGGTTTTGCGTTAGGGGCTTCTGCAATCGCAGTATATGTATTCGATATAGATAGAGTATGGGCAGTATATTTAGGTATTTTAGCAACGAGTGTTGCGGCAATTGCGGCTATTTTATTTTTGAAATATTATGATAAACAGAAAATGAAAGAGTTAGTGCATCTTGCCAAACAGCAACCTGTGAAAAAAAGTGTATCAAATATGTATATAGTAAAAGAACTATTTTATGTATCGATTCCATTTATGATTACGGCATTATTAGGATATAGTGATTCTATTATTAATGCAGTAATATTACCAAAAGGATTAGAAGCATTTGGATATAATGACCATGATACAACATTAATTCAATCAGTTGTGAATTATAGTGCATTAAAGTTAATGAGTATACCACAAGTATTGGCATTGGGATTTTGTAGTGCAATTATACCGCACATTTCTAATGCGAAGGCGAAAAAAGACTATCGTTTAATTCGTAAAAATATTTTAGATTGTATTGATATTGTATTATACATTGCAATTCCTGTATCATTTTGTTTATATGTATTTGCGCAAGGGCTGATTGTAACATTGTATCCACCAGAAAATGTAAAGGATATTCCTTATGCTGTTACGATTTTACAATGGTTTGCGATGTTAGCTCTATTAAATACGGTTGCGCCAATTATCACAACATCTTTAACTGCAAGTGGATTAAAGAAGAAATCTGTTAGAAATGTAGCTATTGAAGTTATTGTGAAAGTAGGTAGTGTGTATTTCATGATTGCAGGATTTGGATATATTGGAATGGTCATTTCTACTTTTATCTCTATGATGATATTAATTTTATTAGGGTTATATGATTTAGGGAAATATCATGGCATTAATTTTCGTTATACATTGAGAAAATTAGTTGTGATTATCTTAGGATGTGTTGTTTTATGGGGAGTTGCACAAGTATGTTTCTTATTAGGATTAGATAGTCATTATAAACATGGTAAATTTATAGCATTGATACAGTTACTTGTAGCAGGAGGTTTGTCTTGTTTAGGATATTTCATATTTACGTATATGTGTTCTTTACCCCAAATATTATTTCAATTTGATTTGGAAAAGATGATAAAAAAGTTGAAAAGAGGTTAATATGCGATTAGATAAGTTTTTAGCACATGCGCAGATTGGAACAAGAAAAGAAGTAAAGCAAATCATACGAAAGAAAAGAGTATGTGTAAATGGAGTTGTTTGTAGTAAAGATGACACACATATTGATGAAACACAAGATATCATTACAATAGATGGTGAAGAAGTATATTATGAACAATATGTATATATTATGTTAAATAAACCACAAGGTGTAATAAGTGCTACACAAGATACACAGCATGAGACAGTGCTAGATTGTATAGATGTATTACTTCCTAAAGGTTGTTTTCCTGTAGGAAGACTAGATATAGATACAGAAGGATTATTATTAATTACAAATGATGGGAAATTATCTCATCAGCTATTATCACCAAAACATCATATTGATAAGCGTTATTATGTTGAAGTAGCAAAGTCTTTAAGTAAAGAAATGATTCATACATTAGAAAATGGAAGTATTGTATTAGATGAGAAAGTTATTCAAGAATCCAACGTGGAACAAATCAATGATAAAAGTTGTTATTTAACAATTAAAGAAGGACGCTTTCATCAAATAAAGCGTATGATGCATGCGGTTGGTAATGATGTTGTATATTTAAAAAGAGTACAAATGGGAACGCTTGTTTTAGATGAAACATTATCTTGTGGGGATTGGCGTTGGTTATCAAATGAAGAAATTCAGCAATTAAAAGCTTATACAGGTTAGAAAGGAGAATAGTGTATGCGTTTTGTAGATATTATTGAAAAGAAAAAAATAGGACAAGCATTAACGAAAGATGAGATTCATTATTTTATTCAAGGATATGTAAATGGGAGTATTCCAGATTATCAAGTAAGTGCATTATTGATGGCAATATGCTTTCAAGGAATGAACGATCAAGAAATAGCATGGCTTACAGAAGAAATGTTATATTCTGGTGATGTTATTGATTTATCTATGATAACAGGAATCACATGTGATAAACATTCTACTGGGGGAGTTGGAGATAAAACAAGTTTATCATTAGCACCAATGGTAGCAGCTTGTGGTGTTCATATAGCAAAGATGAGTGGAAGAGGATTAGGTCATACGGGTGGAACACTTGATAAGGTAGAAAGTATTGAAGGTTTTCAAATAGCATTATCACAAGAAGCATTTATAAAACAAGTCAATGAAATTGGTTTGGCAATCGTTGGACAAAGTAAAACATTAGTGCCTGCTGATAAGAAATTATATGCATTACGTGATGTAACTGCAACTGTAAATTCTATTCCATTAATCGCATCAAGTATTATGTCGAAAAAACTTGCAAGTGGAGCAGATACGATATTATTAGATGTAAAGTTTGGAGAAGGTGCTTTTATGACAACATTAGAAGATGCACAAGCACTAGCATCTACTATGATTCGTATTGGACAACATTTTCAAAAGGATGTACGTGCAATGATATCTAATATGAATCAGCCGTTAGGAAATGCAATTGGAAATGCATTAGAAGTTGAAGAGGCAATTCAAACTTTAAAAGGAAAAGGGCCAAAAGATTTTACACAACTTTGTATTGAAGCAGGTAGTATTATGTTACTACAAGCAAAGAAAGCAGCTAGTAAAGAAGAAGCAGAAGCAAAATTAAGACAAGTAATAGAAGATGGCAGTGCATTCGATAAATTAGTTGAAATGGTAAAATCACAGCATGGAAATATTAATCAAATATATCATCCAGAATTATTACCAAAAGCAAATCATGTGATTGCGATACATGCGAAAACACAAGGCTATGTGAAAAAACTACATGCCCTAGAATTAGGAGTATTGGCAATGGAGCTTGGTGCAGGTAGAAGAATAAAAGAAGATATCGTGGATCCTGCTGTAGGTATCGTTTTACAAAAGAAAGATGCAGATTATGTGAATGAAGGAGATGTTTTAGCATATGTGCATACGAATCATTCATTAAGTGATGCATGGATACAAAGATTTTATGACACATTTGAATTTAGTAATGAAAAAGTAGATGTACCGAATTTAATTTATATGGTATTAGATCAAGAAAGTATAAAGTAGAGTATACTTTCTTTTTTTATAAATATGAATACGAGATAATATTATATTCATAATATTTAAGAAGAAGGAATACTAAAAGATATTATTTAGAATGTGTACTACAAGGTCTTAGGAAGAAAATTATAAATTCTTTGAAATATCATATGATTGGTATTTTTTATATGTTTAAGGAAAGACTATATATATCATTGGAAAGGTGGATGGATATGAGAACATATATGTTTCATTTCCTTATATTTTATAGTATTTCGTTTGTACAAACACAATTCTTACCATTTCTTACGATGTTAGGTTATTCGATAACAGAAAAAGGATTTTTATTAGCTTCTTGTGCAATTATTGCGGTAATTGTTCAATTTTGGTTAGGATACAAAAGTGATACAAGTAATCATAGTAAACGATATTATATTATGACATATATTATGTTTTTATGTAGTGCATGTTTCCTATATACCACTACAAAACAAATGTTTTTTGTGCATATCATACTCGTAGCAATAAGTGGAGGTTTAGTAAAAGTATTGATGGGATATGATGAAACATGGATGTTAGCCGATCAACAATATGATTATGGGCGTTTACGTGCTGTAGGTTCTTTAGGATTTACAGTAGGGGCTTTATGTGCAAGTTTTTTTATGAATCAATATCATATTAGTTTAATAATCACAATTTTTTGTATCATGGGAATTTTATTTTTGTATTTATTATCACATCAACATGTTGTATTACACAAAACACAAACATATCAGTTTTCTTGGAGTATATTAAGAAAAAATAAAGCATATATACAAGTGGTAGTAGCCTTAACTTTAATATATTTAATAGGAAGTGCTGATCAATATTTAGTTATTGATAAATTACAAGCATTAGATGCAACAAGACAGCAAATTGGATTAAAATGGGCGCTACAAGCATTCGTAGAGATACCTATTTTACTATATAGTACAAGATTACTACATAAGATTTCTCAACGATCTTTAATACTATTTGGAATTGCTATGTTTGGGATAAAGTTTTTTTTATATGGATACGTATCATCTGTACAAATGATTATTTTAGTGGCAGCGTTACAAATTGTAACTTTACCATTAATTATGGTTGCGAGTAAACAAATGATACAAAAGTTATGTCCAAAGGAAGTGTTTGCGAGTGCTCAATTAGTAGCAATTGCGATTTTTACGGGTGCTAGTATGTTATGTAGTCCGTTGTTATCATCTTATTTGTATAAGCATTTAGGAATTAATCAATCACTTTATGCTTTGTCGGGATGTATGTTAGTTCCTTTTTTTATTATTTATCGTATGAAAAAAACTAACAAACACGATTAGTATTCGTTAGCATATATAATCAAAAAAGTAAGAGAGAATAGGATCATAATCCATTAACTCTGGATGCCATTGTACAGCATAAATAGGTAAATACGTATGTTTTATCGCTTCTATAATATTATCTTCACTAACGGCACATATTTCTAAATTTTCTCCTAATAAATGAATGGCTTGATGATGATAACTATTTACTTGATAGCAAGATGAATATATAGTTTCGCAAAATGAATGAGGTGTCGTATAAATCGTGTGTGTTGCTTGTTTAGGATGAATCTTTGTTGAGAGATTTTGATAGAGTGTACCTTTAAAAAATACATTTAATAGTTGGATACCACGACAAATACCAAAGATTGGTTTTTTGGCTGCTATGATATGTTGGATACAGTAAAAATCAAAATGATCCATTGGTGTTTGATATGTGAGGTCTAAATCATGATGAGTTTGATGATAATAAAATGCATGAAGATCATAGCCTCCAGGAAGTATATAACCATCACATAATGTAAGAGATAATTTTAAAGAAGATGCATCACATATTAGAAAAGGGGTGACATGCCATGTTTGGCATATATCTAATAGAGGTTTATTCACAAACCACTTGTATTGCTTATCTAAGTATTCTTGTCGTAAAATAATACCAATAGTTTTCATATGATCACCTAGTATTAGTGTATGCATAAAATAAAAAACGGTGATTATATACACCGTTTTCCTTGCCATGTATCTCTTTTTACCATTTCTTTATCAATATCATTTAACACAACAACTTTTTTCAAAGTCCATTCAGGAGTAATCAAATGTTCTTTCACACCATCTCCTGTTAGACGTTGAATTACAATATGTGGTGGTAAAAGTTCTAATTGAGAGACAACAATATCGATATATTCTTCTTTTGTAAGCACAGGGAATGGTTTTTCTTTATATTGTTTTGCAAGTGCAGTATGTTCCATAATATGTAGCATATGGATTTTTACCGCATGAATAGGTAAATCTTTAATTTGTCTAACACTTTCTATCATATCTTCTTTGCTTTCATAAGGTAATGAGTTGATAAGATGGACAGCAATTTTAATATCTGTATGTTGTAGGCGTTTGATACAATCTAAAAATTGCGCAAAAGTATGTCCACGATTAATTCTATTTGCAGTTTCATCGTTTGTACTTTGCAAGCCTAATTCTACCCATATTTCTTTTTTCTTTGTAAGTGATTGTAAGTATTCTATTTTATCATCTTCTAAACAATCAGCACGTGTTGCGATACTAATTGCCACAATATCTTCTTTTTCTACAAAAGGATCAAATGTTTTTTTAAGTGTATTTAAAGAAGCATATGTATTTGTGAATGCTTGAAAATATGCAATACATCCAGCATTTGGCCATTTACGATGCATCATTTTTTTACCATCTTCAAATTGTTCCATTAATTGTTTTTGAATATCACCTGCAAATTCACCACTACCTAGACTTCCACAAAAAGTACAACCTCCATATCCACTTTTCCCATCACGATTTGGACAAGAAAAGTTTGCGTTTAAAGGTACTTTACATACTTTTTGATGAAATCTATGTTTTAAATAATAGTTCCATGTATGATAGCGTTTATTATCATCACTATATGGAAAAGGATTTTTTTTCTTCATAATCATCACCAATGATATTGTATCATACTATAAAAAAAATTAGTAAAAATATACTTTCTTTTTTTATATAAATATGAGATAATTAAAAGCACGTTATTAGATTGGGGCAGTTATGTAATATGGAAGTAAATAAGAAAATGATACAATGTAAACATTATCCAATAACATATACACTTTTGATAAAGAAAGTGAAAAATATAAACTTACGTATTTCTAATAAAGGTGAAATCGTGGTAAGTGCAAATGCTTTTGTACCTTTAGAAAAGATCGATGAATTTGTGACGAGTAAAATAACATGGATCTTAGATCATCAAAAGAAAGTATTAGAAAGAAGTGCACAATGTGTAAGAAGTGAAGAAGAATTGATGTTGTTTGGTAATCGTTTAAAAATTAAACGTAGTGTAAGTAAGTATAATCATGTAAGTTATGATCAAGAATATTTATTCGTACAATATAAAGAAGATAGTGATAGTGAGAAAGTAATACAAAACTTTTTAGATAAACTTTGTAAAGATGTGTTTTTAGATGTGGCAACCTTAACAAATCATACTTTAAAAGATTATCAACTCCCATTTCCTACATTAAAAATACGAGAAATGAAAAGTAAATGGGGAAGTTGTATGCCAGCAAAACAAACGATTACATTAAATAAAAAGTTAATCCATTATCCACTGGAATTTATTGAATATGTTGTATTGCATGAATTTGTACACTTTATTCAGCCTAATCATTCTAAATCTTTTTATCATATTATTGAAAATTATATGCCAGATTATAAACAAAGAGTTGCGTTAGTAGAAGGATAAAAAAAGGTAATCAGATACTTTAGTATATGGGGATAGACAAGGTCAAAAACCTTGTTTTTTCATTTAACAGTCATTGTTTTATGTGGAATATCATCATTTTATAAGTGAGAGGATATCAATGTATTTTAATTGGATAGTATATGAGAAAAAGGAAAATGCCAGGATGTTAAAGAATAGCGAAAGAAAGTATATTTACGGGAAAAAATAATATTCATGTTAAATCTATATTTTCTCATAAAAGTAGTAGGTTAGATATGAATGAATATATACAAAATGATGTTGAAAATAGTATAATATCTATATATCACTAAAGGTAGGTGAAATGATACAATGAGTAAACATATATATCAATTGTATATTGAAAATGGATATTATAAAACTAATTTTTATAAGTCAAAAGA
>CAJFOG010000149.1 GCA_904395785.1 uncultured Eubacterium sp.
AGGGAAGGGAAGATGTGATATCATCTTAAAGCCAAAAGATAGCAAGTTAAGCACATATGTAATTGAGATGAAATATACAAAAGAGGAATGTGATTTAAAAGAATTAGCAATGGAAGCAGTGAAACAGATACAAGAGAAACAATATGATATAGGCTTAGGAAATGATGTAGTATATATTGGAATGGCACATTACCATAAAGATGTGGAAATTGTGTGGAAACACTAGGAAAAGAGTGAGTAATCTAGATTCTTATTATTTATTATAGATAAAAAAGTGCAATAGGATATAGTATAATCTTATTGCACTTTGTTTCATATATATTTTTTATTTACGTGCCATCATACCAACTAATGGATGTGGCGTATATAGTTCTTCTAAAAATTTTATTTCATCATGTGAAAAGATATGTTTTACTGCTGATACTGCTGTGTCGATATGTTGTTTTTTTGTTGCGCCAACAATAGGAAATGTTACTTTTGTGAGTAACCATGCTAGTGATATTTCACTCATAGATACTTGATGTTGTTGGGCTAATTGTTGTACACGTTGGATAATTCGTAAGTCTTGTGTTTGTGTTGCATCATATTTGCTTTTCGCATATACGTCTGCTGTTAATCGCTTTGAGACCTCATTAGGAAGTTTTGCTAATCTTCCTGAAGCTAATGCGCTATAAGGTGTCATTGCAATATTGTGTAAATCACAATATGGTTTCATTTCTCGCTCTTCTTCTCTAAAAATTAAATTATAATGACCTTGTACACTCATAAATGGTTGCCAACCATTTGCCTTAGCAATTTCATTCGCTTTTGCAAGTTGCCATGTAAAACAATTAGAAATACCAATATATCTAATCTTTCCTTGTGTTATAAGTTCATTTAATACAAATAATGTTTCTTCTATAGGAGTATTTTCATCCCAAGCATGTAAAATATATAAGTCAATGTAATCTGTTTGTAGGCGTTGTAAACTACCTTGTAGACAGTTTTCTATATGTTGTTTAGTAGTAATACCTGCCTCTATTTGTGCCTTTGTTCTTCCTATAAACTTAGTTGCAATTACTACATCTTCTCTTTTCGCATATTCTTTTAATGCTTTTCCCACATATTCTTCACTTGTTCCTGATTGATATGCCATTGCTGTATCAAAGAAGTTAATCCCTTGATCTAATGCATACTTTATAATTTCTTTAGACTGTTCATACGGTAAAGTCCAAGTATGCATTCCTTTTGATGGGTCACCAAATCCCATACATCCTAAACAAATAGCTGATACCTTTAAGTCTGTATTACCTAATGTACGATATTTCATATTAATTCCTCCTTTATATAAGTATCGTATAAAAAAAGGGGAAAGAATTCAAGGTATCATTCTTTCTCCTTGTCCATATATGGACATTTTTTTTAATTATGTCTAGATTGATAAGGATTTGTCTTAAGTAGTACATCCATGCCTAAGGATCGCATACGTACAATTAGATTCGCTAGTTCTTCACAAGATACAGGCATATCTGATAATATCCAAGATAATGTCATGTTGGTAGAGGCATTCGCATGATATTTGATTGCAAATTGTAAAGTTTTTGGCATGGGTTGTTTGCCGTATAAGGTTTGATGCCATTGCATATCGAAGCTTTCACAGTGTTGGTAAATATAAGATGTTAGGTTGTTTTGACCTTGTATTTGACAAGCCTGTTTCATGAAGTAATGATACGTTTGGATATTTTGTAGAGTTGTTTGTAAAGATTGATAGAAGTTTAAATTAGTTGGGGTTTGTATTGTAAAATCTGGAATGATAAATTCTTCGTAAATATATTGTATTAAATCTTGTTTATCTTTGAAATGGTTATAAAAAGTTTGTCTACTCATTCCTGTATCAGTTAGTAAGTGTTTTATTGTAATAGAAGTAAGAGGTATAGTCTTACATAGTTTCAACATAGATTGTGCGAGTAATTGTTTCATAGAAATTGCCATAATATCACCTATATTTAGCGTATCTTAGTTTCATAGGGAGTGCAATATGTATATTTTTCATATACTATATTGAATATACATATTATATAACATATAATATAGTAAAAGAAAGGTGATGATGATGTTTCAATTAGGTTCCGCATTATTGGATGCATGTGTATTGGCGATTTTACATAAGGAAGATACATATGGGTATCGATTAACACAGGAAGTTAAACAGTTGATGAATATAAGTGAATCAACTTTATATCCAGTCTTACGTAGACTTTTAAAAGAAGGATATTTAAAGACTTATGATCAAGAGTATATGGGTAGAAATCGTCGATATTATCAATTAACAGAAGAAGGTAAACAAAAGTATCAAGAGTATTTGGTAGGATGGAAAGAGTTTTCTGATAAAGTTTCAACAATTTTAGAAGGAGGGTATAGTGATGAGTAAACAAGAATATCTTGCACAATTACAAGAGTTATTAAAAGGATATGATGAAGAAGAAGTAAACAGTGTGTTGGCATATTGTGAAGAATATTTTGAGGAAGCAAGTGATGAACAACAAGCCATGTTAGAATTAGGAACACCATCTAAGTTTGTAGCACAGTTAAAGGCAGAATCTATTATCAGTAAGAAAGAAAAACAAGGTAGCTTTCATTCTATATGGATTTTGATTTTAGGAATATGTTCTTTACCTATCACACTACCATTGGCGTTTGTTATAATTGTTTTTATATTTTGTATATGTATTGTATTAGGATGTATTGTACTTTCATTAGTATTATGTTTTTTTAGTGCTGCTATCGTAGGTGGAGTTATGTTAGGAACTGCTGTTTATCATTCATCATTTGACGGTAATATGCTTGTGTTAATTGGTGGAGGTATTATTAGTGTTGGATTAACTTTATTGCTTGTATGTGTAATATATGAAACGATACAAAAACTTAGCATATGGGGAACTAAGATTGCTTCATTTTTATATCAGAAAGTAAAGGAGAGAAAATCAGTATGAAAATAATAAAGAAGATAGGAATTATAGGAATTGTATTATGCTGTATTGGATTAGTATTATTTAGTATTGGATGGATGCAGGGAGGAGGAATTGAATCTTTGAATATTCAGATATCCAATGATTCTTGGTGGCCATTTAAAGTAAATATGAAAACATTTATGAATGAAGAAAAGACGGTTGTGTATGAGGAATCCTTCATTCCTCGACAACAGTTAAAAGTTCATGTTGAGAAAGCATCATTTGAAATAAGAAAGGGGGGTACAAACAAAATATTATTACAAAACATAGAGAAGAAAAATATACAAATGAAAGCAGAAAACCAAGTGTTAACAGTAGATGTGAAAGGTACAAAGAAAAATAATCAACGTGTGATCATGGAAGTAAAAGATATAGATGTTATTCAAACATTATCATTAGATTCTAGTATGGGGAATAGTAAAGTGTCTGATATGAACTTAGAGGCAATTGATGTAACGAGTAGCATGGGTAATGTAGAATTAACACGTATAATTAGTAAAACAACAAATATTCATAATGAAACAGGTGAAATCATAGTGAATGACGCAATGTTTTATCATACACAATTAACGAATGAAATGGGGAATATTGAGTTTCATGGAGATATATATGGGAAAAATGAGATTTCTTGTGAAATGGGAAATGTCACACTTCAATTAGAACGTAAAGAGGAAGCATATACTTATGATGTGAATGCTAGTATGGGGACTGTAAAAGTGGATGATGAAGAAGTGATAGGAAACGCTGCTCATATTAGTTATGGGACAGGTGATATTGATTCTTTACATATTGATTGTGAAATGGGGAATGTTGAGGTAATGTTTGCATCATAAATAAAAAAATCTGTGTGACTAACATAATTGTTAATCATACAGATTTTTACTTATTATTTATGTATTCCATCATTTTTTGGAATGTTTCGTCACTAATTTGGTGTTCGATATGGCAAGCATCTTCATCAGCAGTTGATGCAGAGACACCTAATACTTGATGAAGAAATTGTGCAATTCCTTTATGACGTTGATACACACTTTCAGCTATTTTTCTACCTTCTTCTGTTAGATGAATGCTTCCATAACTTTCTTGAAGTACATAACCTTTTTCTTTTAATACGTTCATTGCTTTGTTTACACTTGGTTTAGAAACTTGCATACGCGTTGCGACATCAACACAGCGAATTTTTCCAGTTTCTTCTAGTATTAATAAAGTTTCTAGATAATCTTCTAATGATTCTCCTAATTTCACGAATATCACCTCATTTATTTAAAATATACCATAAAATTATTTAATTTGAACATAAAGTTTTATAGTTTTCTTCTTTAAAACCTACGATAACAGTATCCCCTTTAATAAGAATAGGACGCTTTACTAACATACCATTAGATGCTAGTAATGTTAATTGTTCATCATCACTCATCATTGGTAATTGATCTTTTAGTTTCATTTCTTTATATACATTACCACTCGTGTTGAAGAATTTTTTTAATGGTAAACCACTTAATTTCCACCAAGTAGATAACTCTTCTTTAGTTGGATTATTATCCACAATATGACGATCTTCAAATGAGATGTTATGTTGAGTTAAATATTTTTTTGCTTTTTGGCATGTAGAGCATTTTGGATATTGTATAAATAAAATATTCATCAATAAGCACCTTCCTTTCTTATATGATAAGTTGTTTTAGGTAAAAAAGCAACTTGTATGCCTAGGTTTACAAGAATGGTTATAATTTATATTCTAAAGAGAATAAATAGTATTATTTTAATATAATTAAGAAAAATTTACTAATTTGTTGGTCAAAATAAACTATATAACGTTAATTTGTGATATGATATATACATCATTAGTTTTCTAATGATAAAAAGGAAGAAGGTGGGGTCTGTGAATGCAGAAGATAAAAGAATATATGGCATGATTGTTAATATTCTTCGTATTAAGGATGAACCAGATATGCAAGAAGAATTGATGCGTTGGATTCAAAAAGACGGTATCGATCGTGTATTTGAAACAGTTATTCGTATTTACACAACGTATTCAATGGATTAAATGAGATAAAAAGCCTATGGAAAAAAATGTACCCTGTAAAATGGACAGTTAAAAAAACACTAGTGGTAATTTTGACTGACTCTGTAAAGTGTACCCCATAGGTTTTTTATTTATTCAAAAACTATTTTTTGAGTGGTTATAAAAGTAGAATAATTTTTTAAATTATGTTATTATAAGAATATTAAAATCGATCAAACCATTTAAAGGAGAGTGAACTTGGTACAATATGAAGTATTTTAAGCGTTATATTTGGATTATTGTATATTTTTGTATCGTTATAGGGATTATATTATTATTTTATACGTATATAAATGCTGGGATGAAACAACAGTTATTAAATTCACTTTCTGAAATATCGGAATTAAATTTAAATAGAATTCATGATATTGTTTATGGACGAATGGTGGAATTAGAAAACGTTGCATCTAATTATACGGATGTAGATGAAGAAGAATATGGAGATAAGATATCAGGGTTAAATCAAATCGCAGATTTAATGCAATTTAAGGAGATGGGGCTTGCGAAAGCTGATGGAACAGCATATACAACAAAAAATACGATATTTAATGTGTCCAGTAGAGATTATTTTCAACAAGCAATGAATGGGATACAGGATATTAGTGATGTTTTGTCTGATTTACGTAATGATGATTCTGTAATTGTATATAGTACGCCTATAAAAGATGTAAATGGTAAAGTAAAAGGTGTTTTATTTGGAATAGATGATATGAATGCTTTTGCGGATATATTTCAAACAACATTATTTAAAGGGGAGGGTTATACGTATTTAATAAATGAAAATGGGGATTTGATTTTTAAATCTCCACTAATGAATAATGAATTTGATAATGTTTTTGAGAGCTATAAAAACTTTGCAGGGAATGAAAACTTATTAAAAGAAATTAAAAATAATATGAAGAATAGTAATTCTTTTAGTTACTATGTAAACAATTATGGATACCGTTATACAAATATGAGTAAAACGGATATCAATAACTGGTGGATTGTAGTTGGGGTAACAGAAACTGTATTAATGGATCAGGTAGATAATATTACTGATATTATGAAAGTAATCATAACTTGTTTCTTTTTAATCTCACTAGGTATTTTAGTTATATATTTGCGTATTCATAAAAAACATGAAGAAAGACTTCAAAAAATTGCGTATTTTGATCGTTTGACTGGTATATATAATACAGAATATCTTCATGAAAATTATCATAATATACTGAAAAAGGCTCAAGGAAAAAAAGTTGCATTAGTTACATTTGATGTGAATAAGTTTAAAATGATTAATGAAATTTATGGTGAGCAAATAGGGGATGTGATTCTAAAAAAAATTGCAGAGCAATTAAAAAAAGAATTACATTGTAAGCATGAAATTGTTATTCGCGATCATACGGATGAGTTCATTGGGCTGTATTTTTATGACAGTAAAGAAGAATTAGAGAAACGTTTGGAACAAATTGTATCTAACTTAGACATTATCCATTATCGTAAAAATAAAGTGAAAGTTAAGTTATCTGTTGGTATATATGATTGTGTTACTGGAAAATATCCATTAGAGCGTATTATTGGATATGCACGTATTGCGAAAGCTCAGAATAAAAAATATAAGGGAACATATCATTATTTTACTGAAGACTTAAAAAGTTATGAGATGAATCAGAAGAAATTGATTGATTCTGTGCAAGATGCGATTAAAAGAAAAGAATTTAAAGCATGGTTACAGCCTCAATATTTGACAGAGACTAAACAAATGGTTGCGGCTGAAGCTCTTGTAAGATGGCATACAGGAGATGGTCGAGTATTAACGCCTTATCATTTCGTAGAGTTTTGTGAGAGATCAGGGTTAATACAGGAAATCGATCAGCTAGTATTAGAAGATGTGTGTATGAAACAACGAGAATGGATGAAACAAGGATTACCTTGTGTCCCTATTGGTGTAAACTTATCTCGCGCATACTTAAATGATGTTGATTCTATTTATAGTATAAAAGAAATAGTAGATAGGTATGAAGTACCAGCTTCATTAATAAAATTAGAAATTACTGAAAGTGCAATTACAAATCGTGAAGAAGAATTAATTGAAATTATTCGTGTAATACATGAATTAGGATTTGGAGTATCATTAGATGACTTTGGTGTAGGGTATTCATCTTTAGTAGCTATTAATAACTTGAATTTTGATGTGTTGAAAATTGACAAATCATTTGTTGATTCAATAGGTACTGAAAAGGGGAACTATCTAGTATCTTATACAGTAAACTTAGCAAAAAACTTAGGAATGAAGTTAATTGCGGAAGGAATCGAAACAAAAGAACAATATGAATTTTTGAAAGAATTGAAATGTGATGTAATTCAAGGATATTATTTCTCGAAACCAATCAGTGTAGAAGATTTTGAGAAAAGATTAAAGGGTGAATAATGAATCATCATTGATAGTATGAAAAATTAAGTATGAAATAATATTATAAGAACAATTTTTTCGACAAAGTTTCAAGTGTATCCTTTCTATACTTTGGTTGGAGGGATAAGATGAGAAGACTTTGTCTTTTTTTGTTTTGTTTATTTATAAGTGGATGTGTGCATACACAATCACAAACGATTACACCAAATGGTGTATTATCGATACAGGTGCCAGATGAAAAATATGCATCTTATTTAAAATATGCTTGGAGTAAAAAGTATCCACAATGGAAGAATCAAGTGAAATTTGTGGTAAAACCTTATACATTTACTCAGAGTTTTGATACTGACATTATTTGGACAAATGATATAGATATACAATATCTACATGCTATGCTTGTAACTTTTGATGATATACCTTATACATATGATGTTGCTAAGACAATGATACAAAAAGAAGACCAATATGAATATGTACCTATTATGGCAAAAGGGTTAATGATGTTTTATAATAGCCGAAAGGTAGATGAAACTGACGATTATGAAAAAATAAAAGGGAATTATCATTATAGTCGTAATATGGAATATGTATTTCCGTTTTTTGTCGATTGTTTTCGTGATGATGATATTGTGAGTATTAAAGAGATTATATATGAAGAAAAAATGATACAAGCTTTAAAAGATTATAAAAAGATGTATCAAACATTAGCGTTTTCAGATGATACTTTAGCAAATGAAGTATTACTAAATGATACAGATTATGGTCTTTATGATAGTTCTTTACAACTTGGTTATCATCAAGAAGATATAGGAGTACAAAAAAAGCCCACATATAAAGGAAAAGCATATCCTTCGTTTATGCAGACATATGGTTTTGCGGTACAAAAAGAATGTGAAGATATTCAATTTGCGAATTTATTTTTATCATTTGCTCGTTCTTATGAAGGACTACAAGCTTTCATTCAAAGTCAATATGGAGTAGTCCTTCTACAAGAAAAAGATATCAAAGATTTTAAGATTTATGACTATACGTACCAAGAAATGGTAAGAATTATGAATACGCATCATTTGTATCCCAATGTTCGTATTCAGGAAAATCCCGCATATAGTTTGTATAAATTATGGACACAAAGTGATATCGTTGGCTATATTCAAAATTACATATGTGGGAACAAACGTGAAGAAGATGTGGTTAAAGATATACAAAATGAGTTTACAAACCTTGTGTATGATAAGAGTTTATAATTTACGTAAGGATTGTACATTTGTTATTTTCTCTTGTTTTACATCTTGTGTTTGTTTCATAATTTTAGCAGGGTTTCCAGCTACAACACTATATGGTAACACATCTTTTGTCACAACAGCACCAGCTGCGACTACCGCGTGTTCACCTATATGAACCCCTTCTAAAATAACCGCATTGGCTCCTACAAGTACATGATGTTCAATAATAGTAGGTGTAGCACTTGCTGGTTCTATAACACCTGCAATTATTGCACCAGCACCAATATGACAATCGTTTTTGATTTGTGCTCTACCTCCAATGACTGCATTCATATCAATCATCGTACGTTTTCCTATTTCTGCTCCAATATTAATGACTGCCCCCATCATAACCACAGCTTCCTCATGGATAGTTACATGTTCCCGAATGATTGCGTGAGGCTCAATACGAGCATGTAAATTTAAACACTGTTGTAAGGGAATAGCTGAATTACGACAAGTAGATTCTATCTCTATTTGTGAAATATCATCAGCGTGTTGTTGCAGGATGGGTTGAATGTCTTTCCATTCTCCAAACACAACAGTATCTGTACTTGAGAATACTTTACAATTAGGAAAAGATAATGGAATATTTGAAGATAAGTACACCTTAACAGGTGTCTTTTTTTCTGCATGATGAATATAATCTATAATTTGTTGTGTATTCATATATATCCTCCTAACATATATCATTCATTGTATAAAAGCCATTTGTTTTATCTTCAAGAAAAGTTATAGCTTGTAAGATACCATCAGTAAAAATACTACGCTGATGAGAGATGTGCTGAAAAATAAGTTCTTCTCCATTTCCAAGGAAATAGATAGTATGTGTTCCTGGACTACTACCACCTCGTATACTATGAATAGGTATTGTATCATTTGAGAAAGCTTCTAATAGATGTTGCAGCTGTTTGGCAGTACCACTTGGTGAATCTTTTTTCTTTTGATGATGTAACTCACTAATTTCAATTTGAAAATGAGAAGTTAATAAAGAAGCAGATGTTTGTATCATCTTTTTTAAAAGGGCAATACCTAATGAGTAATTGGTATCATAAAAGACTGGGGAATTATGACTTAATTTTAAAAGTATTTCTAGTTGATCATCTTTGTATCCTGTTGTACCACCAATAAAAGGTATATGATACTTTTGAATATAAGGAGCAATCCAATATAAGCAATCAGGATGTGAAAAGTCAATAATCATAGATGGTTTTTTGTTTTTTGAGATATGAGGTGGATGTGTTGTATTAACAACTTGAAATATAGGAATAGAGGCCTGTTTAAGAGCTTGTATAATGGCACTACCCATATTTCCTGAACCAACAACCATAATGGATGTGTTAAGATTGTTCATAATATATTCCTTCCATGATACGCTGTGCATGACCACTCATATATATCGTATCTTTTAAATGAATATCAATACTACCACCATCCATCAATACTTGTATAGATGTATCGCATTGTTTATATTTATGGGCAATATATGCACCTGCGCATGCACCACTTCCACAACCTTGTGTAAATCCAATACCCCTTTCATATGTTTTAATTTCTATACATGATTTATTTAGGATATGGACAAATGTAACATTTGTCTGATGATAAAACATCTCATGCTTACTAATACTTTTACCAAGTAATTGTAAATCTTCATCAGTAAGAGATGATACAAAAATAACAACATGCATTGTGGTAGTATAGATTGGATATAGTGTAACGTCTTTATCTTGAATAGTTAAAGAGAAAGGGATAGAAGGAGGTTGTTGCATATGCATAAGTTCTGTATTAAAAGAAGGGTTTCCCATATCAACTTGTACAATAAAAGGATCTTTATTTATTAAGGTAATATCACGAATTCCTGATTTCGTTTTTATAGTTAGATTTTTTTGTTTCCATAATTGATGATCAAAACAATATTTCGCAAAACAGCGAATACCATTACCGCACATTGTTGCCTCACTGCCATCAGCATTAAAATATTGCATTGTTAGAGGATGTTTTTGAAATAAAATAACACCATCAGCACCTACACCTTTATAGCGATTACATATTTCTACAATTAGTTTTGAAGCACATGTTACATAAGAGGCATCGATGATAATGACATCATTACCACAGCCTTGGTATTTCTCAAAGGGTATCATACTATCACTCCTTATATATTTTATTAGATACCTTATAGGTACTATATTTTATGATAAAAGAATGATAAAATATTCGCATGTATGAAGGATTTGCATATCATGTATAGGAGGATGATTATGAAACGTGTGGTTCAATTTCGAAGAGATTTACACCAAATACCAGAATTAGCATTAGACTTACCGAAAACAAGTGCCTATTTGAAACAGCATTTACAAGCATTACCTTGTGAACTGATAGAGCCTATTTCATCTAGTGTTTGTGCATATTTTAACTTTGGGAAAGAGAAGACGATTGCTTTTCGTAGTGATATGGATGCATTACCAATGCAAGAACATAGTAATGTACCTTATGTATCTTTGCATAATAACAAAATGCATGCTTGCGCACATGATGGGCATATGGCAATGTTGTTGGAGTTTGCTTATCATGTTGCTAGTCTAAAAAGTTTTCCTTATAACATTTTATTAATTTTTCAACCTGGGGAGGAATATCCAGGTGGTGCAAGGTTACTATGTGAGACAGGATTATTACAGACTTATCATGTTTGTCACATATATGGTATGCATATATGGGCAAATATGAAAAAAGGAGAAGTTATGGTAAAAGCAGGGGCTATGATGGCTGGTGGAGAAGAAATGCAAGTAGAAATTAAAGGAAAAAGTAGCCATGTAGCATATCCAAGTTATGGGATAGACGCTTTACAAAGCAGTGTGCATTTTTTATCTGCAGTGGAACAACTTCAACAAAAGTTTCCTCAATCTATTGTTAAGTTTAATAAAATAGAGAGTGGTTATTCTAGTAATATTATTTCAGACTATACAAAGTTACATGGAACATTACGTACATTTGATGAAAATACAAAGAATGCATTGAAACAAGAGTTAGATAACATTATAAAACAGTGTGAACAACAAGATCATACAAGTTATCATATCGCTTATGATATAGGTTATCCACCTGTAGTGAATGATGAATATCTTGCGAATATGTGTATTTCAAACTTGAATGTAAAGATATTAACTGAACCTTCTTATACGAATGAAGACTTCTCTTACTATCAGCAGAATATTCCAGGAGTATTTTTCTTTTTAGGTAGTGGACACTCAGAAATGTTGCATAGTGATACATTTAATTTTGATGAAGATATACTAGAAATGGGAGTACAACTATATAAAGATATT
This sequence comes from uncultured Eubacterium sp., assembly GCA_904395785.1. Lineage (GTDB taxonomy): Bacteria > Bacillota_I > Bacilli_A > Erysipelotrichales > Erysipelotrichaceae > Amedibacterium. Next base: position 12,039 of record CAJFOG010000149.1, read on the forward strand.
TTAAATATGTATGAAAAAAACCAGTGAGCATAAGTTCACTGGTTTTAGTGTTGGCATGCAGGGCATATGCCAATAAATTCTAAACGATGATCTTCAATCAGAAAACCACTTTCTTGTTG
>CAJFOG010000150.1 GCA_904395785.1 uncultured Eubacterium sp.
CAATCAATCATAATATAATATATATAGGAGGCTATAGATTAAGTAGTATTCGTATGATTGGTTCTAATAAAAAGTTTCCTCTTCCATATGAACTAGAAGAAATTATGACTGTTTTTTTGAAAATATAATGCTTTGTTTAGATAATCTATATGCATGAAAGATTTAGCACGTATGCATTTAGAATATGAGAATATTCATCCATATCCTGATGGGAATGGAAGGACAGGAAGATTAATTATTAATTATTTTCTTTTATCTGACAATCAAGTCCCGATTGTTATTCCTTTAGAAAAAAGAAAATAGTATCTTCAAATGATGGATGAAAATGATGTGGATGGATTGACTTCTTTTTTTGAAAAACTTCAAAAAGATGAAATGGAAAGAATGTTAGATTTTGTAGATATGGAATTAGAAAATGATAGGCAGATGAAGCTATGTCAATAATGGTTATACAAAAAGCCACTGATATGAAATGAACATACCATTTTTAAGAAGTGGGGTGTACTTTTCTATCTTTAGAATTAGGAATATGAAGTAGATTTCTATATTTTGTAATTGTTCTTCTTGAAACATATAAATCAAGATTTTCTAGTAAATCTACTAATTGCTGATCTGAATAAGGTTTTGTTTTATCTTCTTTTTTAATGAGATTTAGTAAAGCTTTTTCTATGGAATCTTTGCTACTTCCATCTTTTGTGGAAGATATAAATAAGTTTTTGACTGCATATATTTCATTTTGAAAAATGTAATATTTATTTGATAGTGTTCTTGATATTGTTGATTCATGATATCCACTAGCTTTCGCAATCATTTGTAATGTACATGGTTGTAATTCATCTTGATATAAAAAGTGATTTTTTTGAATATGAAATAATTCATTGATTAAGATAAGTAGTGTTTTATTACGTTTATGTATAGCATCAATAAAAAAATATGCATCATGAAAGTATGATTTTAATTCGGTCAATTGTTCTTTCATAAGAGATAATTCGTCATCAATATGAAAATGATAAAGTTGTCTAGGTTCTATATATAATTCTCCATCTTCTATAATAACTTCAAAGTCAGGTAGAATATAGGAAGGTACTTCATAAGAGTAGGAATTACAAGGAAAAGGCGTACATGATCTTATTTGTTTTAAATATTTTAACACATCGTTTTTTGAAATATGCATTGCAGTAGCGATAGTATCATACATTTTGTGTTGTAATTCATAATCAAAGTGTTTTAACATATAAAGTGCGTATTCATGTTTTCTCATACGTAATTGTATACATATACTATCTAAGCTATTTTTAGCACAAACACCAATTGGCTCAAATGTCTGTAACAAATGAATATTATGATGAATAATTTCTAATGATGTATTTAGAAATTGTGAATATTCTTGTGGGGTATAAGATAAAAAGCCATGCTCATCTAATGATTCAATGATAAAATTACAAACGGACTCATTATAAGAATATTTGGTAGTATGTAGTTGAATATATAATTCATCTTTTAAACTAACACGTTGAAATATGGTATCTTGTAGATATGTTTGGAATTCTAATGTAGGAGTATAATGAATAATTGGGTTTCTTTGTATGAAATCTTGTATAAACTCATGTAATTGAGTTTGGTTCATCTTTAATATATCTAAATTTTGTTGCATTGTGTGCGATAATTGAAAATTAAATTTTAAATTTTGTTTTAATTGTAATCGTTGTTTCATATATATCCCTCTCTTTATAATTATACTAGCAAGTTTTATGCCAAAAAATAATATAATAAATCTTATCTTGACAAAAATATTTTTAATCTCTACTATCTAACTAAGAGGTGATGATTATGAAAGATAAAATATTAGAAATCATAAATCAAAACTGTAAAGATGAAAAATATGAATTAAATACTGCGTTGTATATTAGTGGTGAATTAAAAAGAAGTAGAAATGAAATCGCAAAGTACTTACAAGAATTAGTAGCTGAAGAACTATGTATTAAAATTGAAAAGCGTCCAGCATTTTATGTAAGTAGACAAGGAATAGAAACAAAGTATCAAATAAAAATTATGCAACATAGTTATAAATCTATGGAACAATTACTAGCAGTCAATAAAGTAGATAGTCATGATTTTCATAAATTAATAGGTTATGATGGAAGTTTAAAAGATTTAGTAAATCAATGTAAAGCCACGATTGGATATCCACCAAAAGGGTTACCGATGATGTTATATGGGCCAACAGGTACTGGAAAAAGTTATATCGCAAAATTAACATATGAATATGCAGTAAACAAAGGAATCATTCATGAAGGGAAGTTTATTGCGATTAACTGTAGTGAGTATGCGAATAATCCGGAATTGTTAACAGCAAATTTATTTGGTTATGTAAAAGGAGCATTTACTGGTGCAGATAAAGATAAGGAAGGCTTAATCGCATTAGCAGATGGAGGTGTTTTATTTCTTGATGAAGTTCATAATTTAAATGCTGAGTGTCAAGAAAAGTTGTTTCAATTTATGGATCAATCAATATATCATCGTGTTGGGGATAATGAAAAGTGGTATCAATCAAATGTTAGGCTAATGTTTGCGACAACGGAAGTGCCTGAAAAAGTATTATTGAAAACACTATTACGTAGAATACCGATGATTATGACAGTTCCTTCTTTAAAAGAAAGAGGGAAACAGGAAATGATAGAATTAATTGTTACGATGTTTCAAGAAGAAGAAAAGCGTATAGCCAAAAAGATAAAAATAAATGGGAAAGTTATGCAAGCATTGTTGTCATATGATTTTACAGGAAATATTGGAGAATTAAAAAGCTGTATTCAGTTTTGTTGTGTAAATGCATTTTTTAAAAGCTCAACAGAAACGGTACAAATTTCATTAGAAACGCTGCCTAATAAAATGTTAGATAATATAAAAGAAAAACAATATATTTATCAAGCATCACAAGAATATTTTGATGTAAGTGGTTATACAGAAAATTATCATAGTGATTTTATTGAATTAAACGAAGAATTGTTACGTAAGTATTCTGAATATAGCGATAATTTATTAGATGAACAATCATATATACAAACGAGCCAAGAACTTATTTGG
>CAJFOG010000151.1 GCA_904395785.1 uncultured Eubacterium sp.
ATATAGCAGCAGTATTAGCAACATTAACACAAATATTACGTATTTTGATTATGATATTAGGTAGAAGTAAAAGAGATTAAAAGAGCAAATATGCTTTTTTAATTTAAAATATCAACTTCGCATAATGTATATTATGTTATTTATATCTGTTTTATATAATAATCATATAGTTTTTACCCATTTGTGTTTATATGACTCGTTTATAAACTATCAATAATATAAATAAAAAAAGGCATAAAATTATATCTATGCCTTGTTGCTAATTCCTAGTTTACGTAAAATAGCTTCATGTGCTTGATTTTCTAATGTATCGTCTAAAGGTTGTAGATCTTCTTTTTTGAATTCAGGATATCTTTTTAACAATGCTTTATAAATAACGAAATCGGCAACTTTAGGATTTTTGGGTAATAAAGGACCATGAATATATGTACCTAATACTTGTCCATTATAAAATCCTTCATATGACTCTTGAAAAGCATTTCCACATCCATATAATACTTTCCCAAATGGAGTAGAAATATTTCTAGTTTGTCCTCCATGATTTTCAAATCCTACTACTGTATAAGTCTCATTATCTAATGTACACTGTATTGCAATATTTCCAATACATCTTGTACCATTTGTTCCTGTTTCAGTATAATAATCAAAGAATTTTAAACCCTCAATTTTTTCATTATCAGCACTTATATAGTATTGACCAAATAGTTGATATCCTCCACATATTAATAAAACAAAAGTCCCCTGCTCCATAGCTTGTTTTATATTATCTTTACGCTTTAATAAATCATCTATTAATAATAATTGTTCTTTATCGGCTCCCCCACCAAAAAATAATAAATCGTATGTAGATAAATCACAGGTATCGCCAATACTTAATGTATCAATTTTAATGGAAATACCACGATCTTCACATCTTTTTTGTAAAACTAACATATTTCCTTTATCACCATATAAATCCATAATATCATGGTACATCCAACATACTTTTAAATTCATGAATGATCCCTCCTTAACAATTTTCTTGTAGGCTGTAATGCTGTATAAGTAGTGACAGCATATAAATTATAAGGAAGTATTTTAAATTTAGAAACAGCTTCATCTAAAGATTCATAAATTTCCATTTCATTTGTATATCCAGCATATTTTAAACGTAATGCGATATCATATGCTCTACTACCACTAAAAATAATTTTTTTAGTATGATCATTAATTAATTTCTCAAAATGCGTATCATATATCCATGAAACATCTGTCCCATCTTGTGCTTGATCATTTAATACAATAAGGATTGCTTTATCTGTAAGATCTTCATTAATGACTTTCATTACCTCATTTGCACCAGTTGGATTTTTTATTAAATTTAATACACATGATGTATTTGAAAACTGAATAGTTTCATTTCTTCCATCAGGAATACTAATGTTAGAAAAAGCTCTTTCCACAAATGTATCCGGTATTTTGTAAAGTTTTGCAACTAATAATACGGCAGCACAATTATACATAGTGTATAAACCACCTTGAGGAGCAGTAAATTTTTTATTTTGAAAAGTAAATTCTCTTTTTTCAATATTTTTAGGCTGTAAGCATACTTGCAGTTTTGGCGTTTGAAAATCACAAGAATTGCATGAAAACATACCAATATGAGAATATTGATAATATGTATAAGATAAACGCTGTTTACAACGTGGACAAAATTTACCTTCACTTGCTTCTGTTGATATTGTTGTACTTGTATCACATGCATCTATACCAAAATAAGAACATTTTGCCTTTGTCGCAACATCTTGTAAACGCACAACATTTGGATCATTTCCATTTAAAACTAAGTTTCCTGAAAAGTCTTGTGTAGCTTTTTCAATTTTCACAATCAATTGTTCCATTTCTTTAGATCGATCTAATTGATCTCTAAAAAAGTTGGTAACTACTACTGTATCTACAGGAAGGCTTTTCATAATATATGGAATATTTAATTCATCCACTTCTAATACTACATAGTCACATTTAATTTTACCTGAAAAACTTGCAGCATTTAATAGTGTAGTAATAATACCTACTTGCAAATTATCTCCTTTACGATTAGAAATAACTTTTTTATTTGCTTGGTGAAACAATTCAGTTATCATATTACTAGTACTAGTTTTCCCATTTGTTCCAGTTACTAAAATAATGGATCCTTTTATTTCTAATTTGTTTAATATATCTTTGCATACTTTTTGTCCTAATTGTCCTGGTAATGAACCACCACGATGAATTAGTTTCAATAAAAAGGTTGCAGTTTTTGTAATAAGGATTGCTAAAACCTTCATATACTTCCTCCTTAATATTTATTTTTATAAAAGACTCCCTTATTATACATGAAAATATGTTTTTTTTCCATATGATATTATTTGTATGAGATATGTAAAATATTATTAAATTCCTATGAAATAGTATCCTTGCTTTCTTGACACTTACTCTTATAATATCTATAATTATGAAGGTAAGAAAACTTACATTATTAAAAGAAAGGGTTATTTACATGAACAATACATATCAAAGTCCACTAGGACAACGCTACGCTAGTAAACAGATGCAAGAGATTTTTTCATCCGATAACAAGTTTAAAACTTGGAGAAAATTATGGATTGCGTTAGCACAAAGCGAAATGGAATTAGGATTAGATATTCAACAGGAACAAATTGATGAATTAATTGCATATCAAAACGATATTAATTATGAAGTTGCGAAAGAACGAGAAAAAATTGTACGCCATGATGTTATGAGTCATGTTTATGCATATGGAGTACAGTGTCCGAAAGCTAAAGGTATTATTCACTTAGGTGCAACATCATGTTATGTTGGAGATAATACAGATTTAATAGTTATGCATCAAGGATTAGAATTAATAAAAAAGAAACTTGTAAACATTCTTGCTGCATTACAGACATTTGCATTAGAACATAAAGATTTAGCTACACTTGCATTTACACACTTCCAAGCTGCACAACCTACAACTGTAGGAAAACGTGCAGCAATATGGGCACAAGATTTACAATTTGATTATGAAGAGTTGTGTTGGTTATTAGAAAATAAAAAATTGTTAGGATGCAAAGGTACTACAGGAACACAAGCAAGTTTTATGGAATTGTTTGATCAAGACCATGAAAAAGTAAAGCAATTAGATAAATTAATTGCACAAAAAATGGGATATTCTGATTGTTACCCTATTTCTACACAAACATATTCTAGAAAAATCGATGCAAGAATCTTACAATTATTAAGTAGTATTGCACAAAGTGCGCATAAGTTTACAAATGATTTACGTTTACTTCAGCATTTAAAAGAATTAGAAGAACCATTTGAAAA
>CAJFOG010000152.1 GCA_904395785.1 uncultured Eubacterium sp.
ACAAATACAAGAGAAACAATATGATATAGGCTTAGGAAATGATGTAGTATATATCGGAATGGCACATCATCATAAAGATGTGGAAATTGTGTGGGAATGTAAATAGTTTATAGAATAAGGTAAAAAGTCAGTAATTCAATTCGAATACTGACTTTTGTTTAAGATAAAATAGTTGTTTTAATAAAAACAAAGCGATACATAATCGTATCACTTTGTCATTCATAATATTATTCTTGTTCAAGAGCAAGTGTTTTTGTTGTGATATCACATACTTCAGCTGGTCCGTAGTATTGGATAGCTCCTGGATATACATAACAAGTTTCAATTGCCCATTCTTCTCTGTGAGCTTCGAAGTATTTAAATGGTTTACCATCTAATTCAACTAAAGCTTTTTTAATAACTGGTTTATCTTCTCCATGTCTTCTTTCGATGTTCATCATTTTAGTGATTGGCATACCACCAGCAACCCATTCGTTAGCTGGTTTAGAAAGGTTAGAGATTTTTGATAAGTAACCATTGTATCCATATTGGATAAGCATAAATGCGTTGTATCCTAATGAGTAACAGTAGTCAGAATCAAAGTTAGATGGGAATGCACATCTTCCTTCGTATCCTAAGAAGTGGTGTAATGCATTGAATTTTCCAGAGTATGTACCAGCAGCTTTTCTTTCTGCTAATTTATCTGCAACAAGAGCTGAGAATAATTTTTCAGATTCAATTAAAGATACTTGTACGTTTCCATGTGGGTCTCTTTCTAAGAATAATTGTTGTTGGATGCTTTCAGGAAGAATAGCAAATACTTCCATAGATTCTTTTGTTAATCCATTTTCAATGAAAGCATATTTTTCTTTCCAAGATGCAAGTGCGTTAAATGCATTTGCTTTTTCTCCTGCAAGAAGTTCATTAATTTCGTGAATTAATACAGAGAATTCAGGTACGAATTCTACAACACCTTCAGGAATTACTGCGATACCAAAGTTCATACCTTTTGCAGCACGTTTCTCTACTGAATCAGCGATGTAGTCTGCAATTTGAGATAAAGACATTTTTTTCGCAGCAACTTCTTCAGAAATTAAACAGATGTTTGGTTGTGTTTCTAAAGCACATTCTAAAGCAACGTGAGAAGCAGAACGTCCCATTACTTTAATAAAGTGCCAGTATTTTTTCGCAGAGTTTGCATCTCTTGCAATGTTTCCAATAATTTCACTGTAAGTTTTTGTAGCAGTGTCAAATCCAAATGAACATTCGATATCTTCGTTTTTAAGGTCACCATCGATTGTTTTTGGACATCCGATAACTTGAACACCAGTGTTGTTTGCCGCAAAGTATTCAGCTAATACTCCAGCGTTTGTGTTAGAGTCATCTCCACCGATAATTACGATCGCAGTGATTCCATGTTTTTTACAAACTTCCGCAACGATAGCGAATTGTTCCTGTGTTTCAAGTTTTGTTCTACCAGAACCAATAATATCAAATCCACCAGTGTTTCTGAATTTGTTGATGTATTCATCATCAAATACGATGTAGTTGTCTTCGATTAATCCGATAGGACCATTTTTGAATCCGTATAATTCGTTTTCTTTGTTAGTAGCTTTTAATGCATCATATAAACCACAAATAACGTTGTGTCCACCTGGTGCTTGTCCACCTGATAAGATAACACCAACTTTTTGTACTTTCGCTTCAGATGTATTAGCACCTTTTTCAAAAGTAATTTCTTTTTTACCGTAAGTGTTTGGGAAAAGAGCTTGAATCTTTTCTTGATCTGCAACACTTTGTGTAGCTTCTCCTTCTTTTACACAAATTTCCGCAATACCATTTCTAAGCATTCCAGGAAGTTTTGGAGAATATTCATATCTTGCTTTTTGTAAAGATGAAATTTTCATAATTGCCTCCTTGTCGTATTTACATACGTTTAAATTTTAAAATATTTCACACAAAAAGTAAACCATTATTAGCTATTTATACAGTGAAAAAATGAATATTTCTAAGATTGTGTTTTACTTATTGAGGGGTTAGCTAAAATAGATATAAATACTAACTTGTATATAATTTTTGTGCTACTATGTGGAAATCTAGTATTTTCATATTTCTTAAAAAAGATTTGTAAAAAATACGCAATTTGGCAGATACTAATGTATAATAGTAGACAGTGTTATGGAGGTATATATATGAGCCATGATTTTATAGATATTAAAGGTGCAAGAGAAAATAACCTTAAAAATATAGATATTAAAGTGCCTAGAGATAAATTCGTAATTATGACAGGTGTTTCTGGTTCTGGGAAAACATCATTAGCATTTGATACGATTTATGCGGAAGGGCAACGTCGCTATGTAGAATCATTAAGTGCATATGCAAGACAATTTTTAGGAAATAGTGAGAAACCTGATGTAGATTCTATGGAAGGACTTTCTCCATCCATTTCTATTGATCAAAAAACAACGAGTAATAACCCTCGTTCTACGGTAGGTACGGTAACCGAAATATATGATTATTTACGTTTGTTATACGCAAGAATTGGTGTGCCTTATTGTCCAAAGCATCATGAACCAATTACATCTATGACGATTAAACAAATGGTGGATCGTGTGATGGAATTAGAAGATAAAACAAGATTAACGATTTTATCTCCTGTCATCAAAGGAAAAAAAGGTACACATAAAGACTTTTTGGAACAGTTGACAAAAGAAGGATTTATTCGTGTTCGTATTGATAAAGAAATGCGACTATTAGAAGAAATAGAAGCACTAGAAAAAAATAAGAAACATGATATTGATGTTGTGGTCGATCGTATTGTTAAGGGAAGTGATCGTTCTCGTTTACACGATTCTTTAGAAACAGCATTAACATTAAGTGATGGTATGGCAATTGTTGCGTATGATGATCAAGAGATTTTATTTTCTAGTAATTATTCATGTAAATATTGTGGATTTTCAATTCCTAAATTAGAACCAAGACTATTTTCATTTAATGCACCTTTTGGTGCTTGTACAGAGTGTAAAGGGTTAGGGATTACACAAAAAGTAGACATTGATTATTTAATTCCAGATCGTAGTAAATCAATTGCGCAAGGTGGTATTGTTTACTATAAAAATATTGTGAATACAGAAAATTTAGAATGGCAGAAATTTGCGGTATTATTAGATTATTACCAAATTGATATACATAAGCCTATTTCTGAATTCACGAAAGAAGAATTAGACATTGTATTATATGGTTCAAAAGATGTCATTACGTATAAATTAGCTTCAAGAAGTGGAAATGTGATGAAGAAAACAGAGTTTATTGAAGGAGTTTGTACATTAATTGAACGTCGTTATATGGAAACAAGTTCTCAAATGTCTAGAGATTGGTATGCTAGTTTTCTTGCGGAAGCACCTTGTCCTACATGTAAAGGTCGTCGTTTAAATGATCAAGCATTAAGTGTTCGTGTTGGAGGATTGAATATTCATGAATGGACAACGATGTCTGTGAAGACTGCTGTACAATTTATGAAAGACTTACAATTACGTCCACAGGAACAAGAAATCGCAAAACTAATCTTAAAAGAAATATCTGATCGTTTAAGTTTCTTATTAAACGTAGGTTTAGGTTATTTAACACTTGATCGATTGGCTGGTACATTATCTGGTGGAGAAGCACAACGTATTCGTTTGGCAACACAAATTGGTTCTCATTTAAGTGGTGTTTTATATGTATTAGATGAGCCTAGTATTGGATTACATCAGCGTGATAATGATCGATTAATTGAAACATTAAAAAATATGCGTGATTTAGGAAACTCATTAATTGTTGTGGAACATGATGAAGATACGATGCTTGCGAGTGATTATATTATTGATATTGGGCCTGGTGCAGGAATTCATGGTGGAAATGTAGTGGCAGCAGGTACACCACAAGAAGTTATGGACAATCCTAATTCGTTAACGGGGCAATATTTAAGTGGGAAATTGAAAATAGAAGTTCCACAAAAGCGTAGAAAAGGAAATGGTAAAAAACTTGAGGTTGTAGGTGCTAGTGAAAATAACTTAAAAAATGTATCGGCTAAAATTCCTTTAGGAACGCTAACAGTAGTGACAGGTGTATCTGGTTCTGGTAAATCTTCTTTAGTAAACGAAGTGATTAGTAAAGGAGTACAACATACGTTAGGAAAAACACGTGTAAAACCTGGAAAGCATAAACGAATGAAAGGTATTGAGCATATTGATAAACTCATTGAGATTTCTCAAGATCCAATTGGCCGTACACCTCGTAGTAATCCTGCAACATATACAGGTGTTTTTGATGATATTCGTGAATTATTTGCGCAAACACAAGAAGCAAAAATGCGTGGATATGAAAAAGGACGTTTCTCATTTAACGTAAAAGGTGGACGATGTGAAGCTTGTCAAGGTGATGGGATTTTACGTATTTCTATGCACTTTTTACCAGATGTTTATGTTCCTTGTGAAGAATGTGATGGAAAACGTTATAATGAAGAAACATTGCAAGTAACATATAAAGGGAAAAACATTTATGATGTGTTAGAAATGAGTGTGGAAGAAGGTATTGAATTCTTTTCTAGCTTGCATAAAATTAAACATAAGCTACAAACATTAAAAGATGTAGGGCTTGGGTATATTAAACTAGGACAAAGTGCGACAACATTATCAGGTGGGGAAGCACAGCGTGTAAAATTAGCAAGTGAGTTACAACGTAAAGCGACAGGAAAAACTATCTTTATCTTAGATGAACCAACAACAGGGTTACATACACATGATGTAAAACGCTTATTAGAAGTGTTACAAAGAATTGTGGACAATGGTGATACAGTTCTTGTGATTGAACATAACCTTGATGTGATTAAATCAGCAGACTATATTATCGATATTGGACCTGAAGGTGGGGATGAAGGTGGTACGATTGTTGCATGTGGTACACCTGAGCAAGTAGCACAATGTGAAGATAGCTATACAGGTAAGTATTTAAAGAAAATATTAGAAAGAGGGTAGAAATATGGTAGAGAGTACAGGAATTTCAGTAAGAGAATTAATTGAAGTATTTGAATTTGAACAATTGACAGGAAATGATGCATCATTAAATCGTATGATTACATTGGCAGACACTAATCGTCCTGGATTAGAACTTGCTGGTTTTTTTGAACATAGTCAAAAAAAGCGCTTAGTTATTTTAGGAGATAAAGAAATATCTTATATTGAAACAATGAGTGATGCGAAACAAAAAAAATCATTTGATTTTCTAACAGGAGATGAAACACCGGCACTGATTATTACAAAAAATCATGCTTGTCCAACTAGGTTAGAAAAGTGTGCAAAGAAAAAAAATTTTCCAATTTTTCGTACTTCTTCTCCTACTACTCGTTTTATTGTAGATGTTGTTGCTTTTTTAGATGAGAAACTAGCAAGCAGTGAAAGTATTCATGGAGGGTTATTATCAATACATGGAAAAGGTGTATTAATTCGTGGGGAAAGTGGAATGGGAAAAAGTGAGATTGCGTTAGAGTTGATTAAAAGAGGTCATATATTAGTTGCGGATGATCGAGTAGATTGTTATCGTATTCATAATAAAATTGTTGGTATGGCACCTGATATTTTAAAAGATATGTTAGAAATAAGAGGGATTGGAATCATAAATGTTGCGAAAATGTTTGGGATTTCTTCAGTTATGCCGAAAACAGAAATAGATTTTCAAGTAACATTAGAAGCTTGGGATAAGGAAAAAGATTATGATCGTATTGGAACTGAGGAAGCAAAGCATGAAAGTATTTTAGGAGTAGATATTCCTAAAATTGTAGTACCTGTTCGTGAAGGACGTTCAATGGCGGTAATTATAGAATCGGCTGTCACAAACTTTATGTTGAAAGAAATGGGTATGGATAGTGCGAAAGAATTTGAAGAGAGGGTTATTCAATTTATTGAACAATCTAAATAGTTGAGGAGGTTACGATATGGAATTTTTTCCAAATATGCGAACTGTATTATCGATTGGTAATGTAACGATTACTTGGTACGCACTCATTATTTTAACAGGTGCATTTGTCGCATATTACTTGACATTAAGACAAACAAGAAAATGGGGGTATAAAGATGAAGTGTTTGAAAACTTCTTTTTATGGTTATTGCCGATTGCCTTTCTTGGGGCACGTATATACTATGTGATATTTGAATGGGAGTTATATGTGAATCATCCAATTTCAGCCTTATATATATGGGAAGGTGGATTGGCAATTCATGGGGGAATTATTGCTGGGGTAATCTTTGGATATTTCTATTTTAGACATTATAAAATCAATGGATTGCATATAGCAGATGCGATATTTCCTAATTTGATGATTGCGCAAGCAATTGGAAGATGGGGAAACTTCATGAATCAAGAAGCATATGGGCAAGTAGTAGATGCTAGTTTTTATGAAGGATGGCCAAATTTTATCAAAGAAGGAATGTTAATTAATGGTGCATACCGTCAACCTACTTTCTTATTTGAAAGTGTTGGAAATATTATAGGATTTTGTTTAATACAGTTTGTATATCGTAAACATGGTAGAAGAAAACGTGGAGATTTAGCTTTCGCATATCTAGCATGGTATGGAATGGTACGTTTCTTTGTGGAAGGTATGCGTACAGATAGTTTAATGTTAGGACCAATTCGGGTAGCACAGCTTATTTCATTGCTTGGTGTATTACTTGGAGTATTAGGGATCTTAGGAGTATTTGATCGCTTATTTAAAAAAGTATGGCCATTTCGTAAAGAAAAGCCTGCGGTTATTTTTGATTTAGATGGTACATTAGTAGATACAAAAGCGTTAATATATGCATCATTTCAACATACTTTTAAAAAGTATAAACCAGAGTATGTATTAAGTGACGAAGAATTAGCTTCATTTTTAGGACCGACGTTAAAAACAACCTTCCAACGTTATTTTGATGAGGATCAAATAGATGAGATTATCGCATATTATCGATCATATAATCATGAACATCACGATCAATTAGTACAAGAATTTCCAAATGTGAAAAAAACATTAGCATACTTAAAAGAAGAAGGTTATCCAATGGCAGTTATGTCAAATAAACTAGGCGATACTGTGAAAATGGGACTGAAACGTTTTGGATATGATCAATACTTTGATGTAGTGTTAGGTAGTGAAGAAATTGAAGCACCAAAACCAAGTCCAAGTGGTATTTTAAAAGCATGTGAATTACTTCATGTAGGTCATGATGATGTTATTTATATCGGGGATGCGATTACGGATATAGAAGCATGTAAGCGTATGGGAGCATTTTCTGTGGCGTTTGTGCCTGAAGAAGAAAAAGCAGAAAAGATGCGTAAAACAAATCCTTGTGTTATGATAAAAGACATGAAAGAGTTAGTTGATATTGTGAAGGAGGAGCAAGAATGGAACGACGTTACGATCTATTAATTATTGGTGCAGGTCCAGCAGGAATGAGTGCTGCAATATATGGAAGTAGAGCAGGGTTAAAAACTGCGATGATTGAGATGGGTGCACCTGGTGGAAAACTAATTAAAACACATGAAATTAGCAACTGGCCAGGAATTAAAGGTACAAATGGTGCAAAATTAGCGAGTGATATGTTTGAACATTCTACACATTTTGGTGCAGAATACTTATATGGAAATGTTGTACGCGTTGAAGATGGTGCAGAATATAAACGTGTAGTTTGTGAAGATGAAACAGTTTATGAAGGAAAGGCTGTAATTGTTGCGACAGGTACACAAGAGCGTATGATGAATATTCCAGGTGAAGAAGAAAATGTAGGACGTGGAGTATCTTATTGTGCTGTTTGTGATGGTGCTTTTTTCCGTAATCAAGAAGTAGTAGTAGTTGGTGGAGGAAACTCAGCATTAGAAGAAGCAATGTACTTAAGTGAAATTGTAAGTAAAGTATATATTGTTATTCGTCGTGATGTATTTAGAGCTGATGAAATTGTTCAAAAAGCAATTGAAAATAATCCTAAAATTGAAGTCATACGTAAACATATTCCAGTACGTGTAGAAGATGATGGAAACCGTGTCACTGGTTTAGTAATTAAAAATGTAGATACAAATGAAGAACAAACAATAGAAACACATGGTATTTTCCCTTACATTGGATTAGATCCATGTACAGCATTCTTAGAAGGATTACCAGTATTAAATAAGTATGGATATATGGAAGTAAATGAAAACTGCGAAACAAGTATTAAAGGTATTTATGGTGCAGGAGATGTTGTGGCAAAACCTTTACGTCAAGTAGTAACAGCGACAAATGATGGTGCAGTAGCAGCACAACATGCATTCCATGCGATTAAAGGGATTTAATAAAAAATTTAGAGTAGTTGTAATGAAATGCAGGATATTAAAAATGTATTTCATTACAACTTTTTTATATTTACATTACAAAGTTTATGGATGAAAAAATAGCGGTATGATATACCAAGGAAAAGAAGTGGAGGTTGTTGTATGAAACAAGTACCAGTAGGAAAAGATGATTTTAAGAAGATTATAGATGGAAAATATTATTATGTTTATAAAATGATGTAAATAAAAGATTTGATAGGGAAAGAAGTAGTCTTGTACACACGTCCAAGAAGATTTGGGAAGACACTAAATATGAGTATGTTAAATTATTTTTATAATGTAAAGCATAAGAATAATGCATACTTATTTGATGAATTAGAAGTAAGTAACAATAAGATATCATGAAACATCAGAATAGATATCCTGTAATTTATATTTCTTTAAAAGATATGTGAAAACCAACATTTGAAAGACAAGTAAATAAATTCAAAGCAATTCTTCAACAAATACTAATACAATATAATGAACTACTTCATAGTGAGAAACTAGATGAGAGTGAAAAAGTAGTAATTTTAATAGATGAGTATGATGTACCATTACAATATGCATATTTACAAGGGTATTATTACAAGATGGTAAATTTACTTAGAAATGTCATTAGTGCAGTGTTAAAAACAAATTCTTCTTTAAGGCAAGGTATTTTAACAGGATGTTTGCGAATAGCGAAAGAGAGTATTTTTACTAAATTAAACAATTTTAGTGTATATGGTATTACTGAAGAAATTAGTGCACAATATTTTGGATTTACACCTTATGAAGTAAAACAAATGTTAAAGGATTATGACTTACTAGCATATGAACAAGATGTGAAAGAATGATATAATGGATATTTATTTGGAAACCTAGAAATGTATGAGTTAATAAACAAAGGAAGTATTATCAAGAAGGTAAAACCAGATTTAACATATAGGGAAATGAATGATACAAATAATATCTATTCATTCCTACTATTTACTGGATATTTAAAAATAGGAAAAACAATAGATAGATTAGAAGATATTTATGAATTATTGATACCAAATAATGAGGTAAGAAAAGTATATACAAATCAGTTTGAACAGTATTTTGAAGAAATAACTTAAGAAAATAAACCAAAGTTTATAAAAGCGATTTGATGTGATGATATTACCAGATGATATTGATCAAAAGGCAATTATCATAGAATGTAAGCATAAAACAAATAAAAGACTTAAGAGAAGATGCAAGAAAAGCAGTAGAACAAATACAAGAAAAACGATACAGAGAAGCTGTGATAAATGGGGGATATGAAGATTATATAGGGTATGGAATTGTGTTTTATAAAAAATAATGTTATGTAGTAAAAGGGTTGTAGCAAACATTATTTGATGTTTCAACATATACTTTATTTCATAGAGTCCTTAATTTAGGGGACTTTTTTCTAGATAAGGAGTTATATTTATTGAGTAATTGTTTTGCTATGATATAATTGTAATGATATCGATGAATTGAATAAAAAAGGTAGAGATAAATAAGTAAGAATAATATAGATAATATGATTAGGAGGACATTTTATGAAAATGAGTAAAGATGAAATTATCATAATTCTTGTACTTATATTATTAGAGGCAATAGGTTTAGGAATTTGTTATGTATGGTTCGATAAACTACATGTTTTATGGCAATTTGTATTAACATTTGTTAATTTATTATGGTTAGCCTTATTATATATACGCATTAAAAAGTTAAATAAATCAAAATAGTATAATTTCTGTTTTTATGAATAACTAGCGTATATGAAAGTGGTATGGTAAACTTATATAAAGAGGTGGTCTAAATGAGAAAACAAAATATTATATTAATTACAGGTATGTCTGGTGCAGGAAAGACAACAGCGATGTCAATATTAGAAGATATGGGATATCATTGTATTGATAATTTACCTGTGCAATTAATAGAGCATTTAGAAGAAGTTATGAATGAACAAGCAGATGAACGCTATGATAATATCGCTTTAGCGACTACAGCGATTGATTATCCAAAGTTCTTACAATATTTTCAAAGTTTAGATGTTAGCGTAAGAGTCGTTTTTTTAGATGCAAGTGATGATTGTCTATTATTAAGATATAAATTTACCAGACGTCATCATCCAATGATTTTAGCAGAAAGAGCTACAACATTAGAGGAAGCAATTGAAGTAGAGCGTGATTTGTTTGAGGAATTGAATGATCGTGCAGTATTACACATTGATACATCTAAACTAGATCAAAGTGAATTAAAAAGTGTGTTGATGGAGAAATTAGCTTTAAATCAACGTCCAACTTTTTCTATTACTTTTGTTTCATTTGGGTTTAAACATGGAGTGCCATTAGATGCAGACTTAATGTTTGATGTTCGTTTTTTACCTAATCCATATTATATAGAAGAATTACGCCATCAAACAGGGGATGATCAACCAGTATACGATTACGTTATGAGTTTTGATCAAACAAAAGACTATATTCATTATCTACAATCATTTCTTGATTTTGTATTTGTACAATATCGTCAACAAAATAAGAATCACCTAACAATAGCGATTGGGTGTACAGGAGGACATCATCGTAGTGTTTCTATCGTGAATTGGTTATATAAGCATTATAAAAACGAATATCATTGTTATAAGTCGCATAGAGATAAAAAGGTAGGATAGTATGAAAAAAGTTGTAGTGATAGGTGGTGGAACTGGTTTATCTGTGATGTTAAGGGGGTTAAAACAATTAAAGAATATTCATTTAACAGCAATTGTGACAGTCGCAGATGATGGAGGAAGTACAGGTCGTATTCGTAGGCAGTTTCACATTCCTGCAATGGGAGATGTAAGAAATGTTATGTGTGCTATGGCAGAAGAAGAGACGATGTTTACATCGTTAATGAATTTTCGTTTTGATGGAGATGAATCTGATGTAGGTGGTCATAATCTTGGAAATTTAATTTTAACCGCAATGACTCAAACAACAGGTAATTTTATGGAAGCTATTCGTACGTTTTCTAAATTTTTAAATGTGAAAGGGAATATCATACCTTCTACTTTAGAAGTTATTACATTGTATGCAATGATGGAAGATGGTACGATTGTACGTGGTGAAAGTAACATTCCTTGTTTTGATAATCGTATTGAAAAGGTATTCTACCAACAACCAGTTTGTGCTACAAAAGAAGCCTTACAAGCCATTCGTGAAGCTGATATTATCTTATATGGTATCGGTAGCTTATTCACAAGTATCTTACCGAATTTAATTGTAAATGGAGTTGTGGAGGAGTTAAAACAAAACTGTGCGAAGAAAATATATTTTTGTAACGCAATGACACAACCTGGGGAAACAGATAGTTTTACGTTAGAAGATCATGTGCAAACTATACAAAAACATGCATTTATGGAAGCTGTGGATATTGTGGTTACACATAGTAATAAAATTGATGAACAGTTACTAAAAAAATATCAAGAGATGGGAAGTCAAGTTGTTAGTGTTTGTGAACAAACACATCCATATCAAGTACTATATCGTGACGTACTTTCTTTTGAAAATGATTATATACGTCATGATTCTAATAAGATTCGTGATGTTGTACAAGAATTGATGAATAGATAGGGTTGATTAATCATGTCATTTACGACAAAGGTAAAAGCTGAGATAGCTTCAAATCTACTACATGAATGTTGTATGAAAGCAGAGTTAAGTGCTGTATTACAAATGTGTTCTACTATGAACTTTACTTCTTCTGGATTGCATATTACAGTAAAAACAGAAAATGCGACAACTGCGAAGCGTATTTATAAGCTATTAAAAGAACGTTATGATATTGTGACACAATTATCTGTGATTCGTAAGATGAAATTAAAGAAGAATAATATTTATGTTATTCGTGTAGAAAATAAAGCTATGGAAATATTAAAAGATTTAGAAATTATTACTGATAAAGGACTACAAGCACATGCAAGTAGTAAGTTAATAAAAAAAGACTGCTGTGCAAGAGCGTATTTGGCAGGAGCTTTTTTGGCAGGTGGATCAGTAAATTCACCAAATACATCGAATTATCACTTGGAAATAAGTACAGGAAATTTTGATTTGGCAAAATTTTTATTAAAAGTAATGAATCGCTTTCATCTTCCTGCAAAGTATATTAAAAGAAGAAATCAAGAAGTTGTCTATTTAAAGGCAAGTGATAAAATTGGTGATTTTTTACGTTGTATAGGTGCTAGTGATGCAGTATTTGCGTTTGAAGATAGTCGTATACAAAGGGATTTTATGAATTCTTTAACACGTTTGGATAACTGTGAATTAGCAAATGAAATGAAAAGTATGGCTGCAGGTAAGCGTCAACTAGAAGATATTCAATGGATTGAAACATACCAATCACTGGAATCACTACCATTAAAACTCCAACATGCAGCCTATGCAAGAAAAGCATTACCTGAAGCAAGTTTAAACGAGTTATGTGAATATTGCGCAACAGAATATGAGGAAACAATATCTAAATCTGGAATGAAGCATCGACTAGCGAAATTAAAAGATATTGCTCAGCAATATCGAAAAAGTATAGAATCATAAAAAAAGTGCAGACTATACATGGTGATAATATGAAAACACTATGTATGATAATAACTGCACTTTTTCCTTTTTTACATGAAACAAAATATGAAGCGAAAGTAACAGGTTGTGATGTAGATAAAATTATAGTGATAAGTGAAAAAACAAATATGGAACTATCTTTATTTAATACGCAAATGTTAAGTGATGAGGGTTGGAATTATGTATGTGATACGATTAACCAAGCAGAATCTGTTAGTTTTGAGATTGATGCGACATCTCAAATAAAGGGGATTATACCTGTTTACTTATTTGCGGATGATGTGTTTATTAATGAAGCATTGATGAAAAAGGGCTATGCTTATCCAGTGATTCGAAATCCTAAATATAAGTATGAAAAGCAATTAGAGGAAGCGTATGATAGCACACAAGTATTTCATGAACAAACTACACAAGAAGAAGATAAGAAAAGATATCCTTTACAAGGACCTATATTTTTAATATTTATGTTGATGATATGGCTTGTAATATTTGTTTTCTTTTTAAAAAAGCGCACTTTTCATAAAAAGTATGGTAAAATAAATAGTGGAAAGGAAGCACAATAGTTTGTGTATTGGGATACTATGAAAAAACATAAAATGGTCATCCCAAATGCATCTGAAAGGAGTAGAGAACGACAAGAAATAGGGAAACAGATAGAGAATGTGAAAATAGAAACCCGCTTCGGACGTAATGTTCGAAAACTACGTAAATCGAAAAAAATAACACAGGAAGAATTAGCTTGTATGTGTAACTGTTACCAACACTATATTTCTGAGTTAGAAAGAGGAAAACGTAATATATCTTTGCGGGCAGCGGAAATGATTGCGCATGCATTGGGAGTAGAAATTCAAGATTTATTGTAAAGAGGGTTGTACCCTCTTTTAATTATGCTTGTAAAAGAGGTGTTTCTTCGTTATGATAATCCTGTAAAGGAGGAAATTGTATGCATGATATTAGAGGTTTTTTGATAAGGAAAGAAAGAATAAAAAAGGGGTACTCTTTAGAGGCATTAGCACACTCTATTTGTTCAATATCTTATTTATCAAAAGTAGAACATCATCAAGTGATAGCTAGTGATGAGGTTTATGAATTACTATTTCGTAAATTAGATATTATATATGTAAGAAATAATGAGGTCTTAGATGTCAGAAGAAAATTAGATGAATTTTTTCATAGTTATTTTTCTTATCAGTATGGATGTGAAGAATTATGTATTGAATTATTAGCATATGAAGAAAAAGTGAAATTTAGTGAGGTAAGTCTTTATTTTCAAATATTCAAATTATATGCACAAGAGATGGTAAATATAGATGTTGACATGAATGTTGATTTGAATTGTTATATGCAATTTATGACGAATCAAGAAAAAAGGTTATATGAATTATATAAAGCTTTATTTTTAGGTGAATCAAAAAAACTATTTAAGAATGAAACTTTAGATATATTTATATGGAAAGCGAAAGCAATGATTCTTTGTGAAGAAAAACAGTATCTTTCTGCATACGATTTATTACAAAGAGCATATCAAGTAGTTTCTCAACGTGCTGATATCATAGGTATGCAAGATATTTTATTATCATTAGGATATATATGTAGTTATATAGATATACATGCAATGGATAAGTTTTATCATTCTGCGATAAAGTTGTCGAATGATCACTTTGTACAAGCAATAGCCTATTATAATATGGGATGTATTTTTTTAATTCATCAAGAACATGATAAAGCAATTAGATATTTAAAAAAAGGTTTTAAATTATGTAAACATACACATCTAAAGAAAGAATATTATGAAAAACTATTTATATATTATGCAATACATAAGCATGAACAAAAGAAGCATGAGTATTTTGAAAAAGTGGTGGATAGTAGTTTTTATCAACTATTTTTAGTTATGAATAACTATTTAGAGTATGATCATGAAGAAGAGTATATAAAATTAATAAAAAATTGGAAAGATGAAAATAAAATGTTGCATTATTTATATATTATGAATTGTGTAAAGTTAAAAAGATATAAAGAGGTTTATTTAGAAAGTGAATTTGTGAAAAAATGAAATAAAATAGAAATTTAATATAGTTTTTTTGATGATTTTTTCCCAAATATGAATGATTGAGTAAAATAAAAATATATTGGATAATAAATACAGGAGGTGAGAAAAATGAAAGAATTGAAGATTCCGTACTTTCTTTCATGATAATGATGAGAACAATATATGATAAAAATTGCGAGATCATGGTAAATACTTATATAGAAATATTTGAAGAAATTGCAGATGAAATTATAAAAGGAAGGTTAGATTTAATATTGTCAAAACTAGAAGGTGCGATAAAATATGTCTGATTTTGTAGGGAAACATAAGAAAATATATTATTTAGCATTATTATTTATTATCATATATTCATTTATGGATATAGTGAAATCATTATTAATAGAAAAAATTTATGATAGTGTAAGTATGGTTCATACATTTTATACAATTTTAATTCAATCATGTATATTCATAATGACCTTTGTATTGGTGATGATGATACAACAATATTTGGTAGAAGTGTTGAAGAATAAAATAAGGTATACAGTTAATAAACAACTCTATAAAGAATATTTATCTATAAATTTTTTAAATGAGGATAGTAGTGAAATTATTCATAGATTTCAAAATGAAGTCACGCTACTTATAGATCAGTATGTTTCTGCGAAATTAAATATGTATTATTTAATTGTTTCATTTTGTTTTGGAAGTTTCTATGTTGGGTTTTTAAGTGTTGAAGTATTAGTCTTTTTATATATTTGTGGGATTACTACACTGAGCATAAATAAACTATGTAAGCATAAATTATCTACAAGACAAGAAATGATGTTACAAAGTCAACAAGAATGGATACAAGGGATTAAGAATATATGCAGTAATTTTAAAGTGATGAAATTATATAGCTTAGAATCTAAATTTACCTCAATATTAGATCATAAAAATCAGGAAGTAGTAAATAAAATATTAGAATTTAATGGATTTTTAAAAATTATATCCGCAATGAATGCCGGTATTTCTCAAATAATGTTTTTTGGAACTTTATTATTTGGTGTGTGGTTAATTAATAAAAATATATTAACAATCGGTAGTTTATTAGGAATTGTGCAGGCAAGCAATATGGTAATTAACCCCATTTTAAATTATATGAATTTATTTAATAATATAGTTGCAAGTAAATCAATTGTGGATAAATTAAAAATAAAAAGTGAAAAACAAAATCAGGACGATAATCACTGTATAGATAAAGAAATAGATGTAATTGAGTTGAAAGATTTAACAGTTGCATATCAAGATGAGAATGTATTTGAACATGTAAATCTCATATTGGAGAAAGGAAAAAAATATTTAATTGTTGGTGAAAGTGGTTGTGGAAAAACAACATTGCTAAATCTACTCACAAAACAAATAGATAGTAGTAGAGTGTTTATTAATGGATTAGCATTAGATAAAATTTCTTTTTCATCATATATGAAACACATTGCATATGTTACGCAACAAAGTGATCTTTTGCCATTTACATTACATGAAAATATTTCATTAGGAAGAAAAAAATCTAAATATTCTATAGAGGAATTATTAGTAAAATTAAATTTAAAGATGTATTTAGAAGATAATAATAAAATATACAGTAATGAGAATCAACAAATGAGTGGTGGTCAATTACAACGAATTCATATTGCTCGTGCTTTATATGGAACATATGATTGGCTATTTCTTGATGAGGCGTTTTCATCGATTGATGAACAAAATGCAAAAATGATAGAGAGATTTATTTTAAGTGAAAAAGATAGTTCAATTGTGGCAATTTCACATAAACTATCTAAAGATATTGTTTCTTTATATGATGAAGTGTTGGTAGTGGAAAATAAAACAATAACACCGATATCTACTAATAAATTTATAAAGATGTATATGAATTAGAAATATATTAGAAGAGAAGAGGATACTTCCTCTTTTTTATGTATGATATTTTATGATATAATATTGAAAAGGAAAGTGAGGGTATAATATGGATGCACTGATTTATTTATTAGGTTTAATTGTATTATTTTGTATTGTTTTGGCAGTGTTACCTATTGTATTACCAATTTTATTTTTGATTGTGGTAATAGCAGCAGGATTGATGTTATATATGCGTTATAAAGTGAAAAAAAATATGGAAGACTTTACTAGGGATGCAGATAAAATGAATCAAAGTTTTTCTCAATCATATACACGAACTACGCAATCAACGCATCATGAAGATGTGATTGATGTAGAATATACAGAACATGATGCAGATGATGTATAGGTGGTGAAGATATGTTGATTAAAGATGCACAAACAGAAGATAAAAGTGCAATCTATAAGCTTTGGAAACAAGCATATCCATATTTGGAGTTAAATTATTTAAATTTTTATTTTAAACATAAATTTGATCAAGATGTATCTTTAGTTTTAGAAAAAGATGAGCATATTGTTAGTTGTCTACAAATGCAACATCATACGATACGTTTGTTTCAACATCGTTTAAGTGTGAGTTATCTATTGTATATCGCAACGGATGAAGCATATCGAAGAAAAGGGTATATGACACGTTTGATGGATGAAATACTTGATCAAGCATCTCATAATCATTTAGTTACGTTTGTAAAGGCATATTATCCTGAGGTGTTAGAGACGTTTGGGTTTAAAAAAATAGCATATAGAAAACAGTATTGTGTTGATCCAAGTCAAGTAAAAGCATGTGCGTTAACACATGTGGAAACTACGTTACATGCAGAAGAATTAAGTAAGGTATATCAAGCTTTTGTCCAACATTTTGATGGTTATTTTGAACGAAGTACATATGATATGAAACTATTGATGGAACAGTGTTTTCAATCACAAAAACAGATGATTGGTTATCGAGGAGATTATCAATTAGAAGGATATATTATTTATCAAAGAAAAGAGCATTATATATATGTAGAAGAGGCAATCTATTTACATTCCCGTGCATTAGAAGAAATGTTAAATGCCATTATTCAAGATGATGAGATACTTATTGTGGAAGTTAGTGAAATGGAAAGTTTAGAAGCACTATTTCCAAATGCGACAGTAAAAAATCAAGTATATATGATGATGAAAATTCATCAGGTGGACTTATTTGAAAAACTATATCAGATGAGTGAAGAAGCTTTCTATCAAAAAATCACAAACGAAAAACAATCTATATGGGTACATATTGATGATTAGTAAGCTGTAAGAATGTGAAGTATTGTATCTTTTATAAAATTAGAAAAAGAGCTGTAGAAAATGAATAATTCATTTTTCCACAACTCTTTATTTTTTGTAAATAACATATA
>CAJFOG010000153.1 GCA_904395785.1 uncultured Eubacterium sp.
AAGGTAGAACTTGTTCTTAAGAGTGAAAACGAAAATGATATTAATGCTATCAATAAGCCTGCTGTGGAGACTTCTATCAACAATGCAAATGCTGTATTAACAGACAAGTTTGAAATGTAAATTTTCAATTATTAGAATAAAGACGATTAACTACTTTAAAAAGTTGTTCGCTTTTTTTGCTCTTAATAGATCTGATAAAGAGTTCCAATTTGATTAGCTGGAACTCTTTGTTGGTACAAAATACAGCTCCCTTACATATTGCACGAAATTGATCAAATGAATAAGTCGCTGTATGCTAGTCTTTTTTGCGTCTGCAAATGCGTTGGTCACTCCATCTAAGTTTCCTTCCTGGATCGTGATATTCTTTTCGTTCCAGCCTACGACAATCCTAACGTGATTTCTTCCAATACAGGAGAAACCCGTTTCTACTGCAGGTTCATTAGATTTTTTGAATTTATCTGGATGTGCTTTCAAAAGCTGATCAACACATTTCCATCCGTCACCGATAAATCCAGGGGAATATCCTTAGATTTCATAAAAGCGTCCCTAGGCGAACCATGTACATTGACCATACAATCTAGCTCTAGAAAATGGATTATTAGAACCCCAAGCATCGATATTATCAAAATTAGGCTGTTCTTTGTAATTTCCAAAACCCAAAGATACATAACGCATGACATGTTCAACATAATTTGTATCATCATAAGTGTCTCGACCTAATTCCGTTTTCTTCTGATTCGAGAATACTTTGGCGTTGGATTTTGAATATCCACCAAAGTTTTTAACAGCTCAGCTTATATATCTAGTACCGTAGTTATAACCCTGTAAAGCTAAAAAGATATGTTCATTATCAAAGGTATCTTTGACCTGAGTTTCTTTAAAACAATTTGACAGATAATGTATACCTTCATCAATGGAATATTCAGGATCAGTTATTCCATTTGGTTTCTTTGGATACTTGGTATTATGAGGACATTCTAAGGTTTGCATTGGATTAGTTCCTTTTCCACTGGACTCCTGGATCATGACAGCTTGTATGATAGGAACATAATCCTCCATTTCATACTGTTCAGTGTATTTTTTATCGTGTTTATATAAGCTAATACTTCGTCACTTAATGGAAGGTGAGTAGAGCTTACATTGGAATTATCTGAAAGAGCGGCAAATACACCGATAAACAGAATGAGTACAAATAGTATAAGTGATATTCCTGCCTCAATGAGTTGGAAAGACTTAATACAGTTCTTCTGATAAAAACAAAGAGCCTTTAATAATCTGAACAGATGACTGAGAAGCTTTCTTGACACGACTGTTTTTTTGACGGAGTCCTTCATCTACTTATGATTTCTCAATTTTACACAGTGTCGTATCCTTTGCTGATAGCTGTCTGTTTGATTGGTTCTTTTTTTATACTGATGTTTTTTCTTTTATAGAAAGTGATTTTGCTTCCTTTTAATTTAAGATCTTTTTGAATAGTTTTTTATTATTAAGAGCTGTTGTCTTAGGTATATCCTCTTTTACTGTTACAGTTTCAGATGAATGATTTTGATAGTTTATAGAAGAAGTTGAGATATTATGATTTCTTTGGGAACACCTCCCATATCTTCAAAGGCTTGAGCTAAAAAACATAACAGATTCTCTGTAGTAGGATTTAGAATAAGTTTTCTATAGTTATATCTAGACCATGATAATGTAAGCGTAGGAATATAGACAGTAGTTTCCTTACCATTCTTATCAATTAGTTTAACTTTTTCTTTCATATCAAATTGAACCTACTCTCCTACCGCTGATTCAAACCTTTGCGTAAATGCGGTACTCTTGTTATTTTTAAATAACACATACATATCTTCATTTTTTTTAATATATCTATAAAAGGTAGTACGTGTACAAGTAATGTTATGCTCTCGTTTCATAAAATAATAAAGGTGATCAATATAATCAAAATGTCTATGAGAGTCCTGTAAATAAAGAAGAATAAGTTCTCTATACGTATTAAGATAGTTAGCTCTTTTTCTTGTTTTCTTTGGAATATGACCATTCAGATAGTTTTTTACTGTTTTTCTATCACATTCCAATTCTCTGGCGATTTTAGATATATTCAATTTCAACTCTCCTTTCAAATAAGCAGTACTTAAATGAGATAACTCAATAAGATTGTTAATTTTAATTTTAGATGTCATCAATATAATTCAGCTCCTTTTAATAACTGAATTATAACAAAATGAGATTACCTTATTGTTACAAATTGAGGATTTTTATCTGCAACAAATTGGGTAATTTTATTTTAACTTTTACAAGATTAATGTCTTTTAAATAGGCTTTATCTAAAGAATTAATATCGGTACCTTTTTTGATAAAGTAACGAACAAGGCCATTACAGTTCTCATTGCTACCACGCTCACAAGAACGATAAGGATGTGCAAAGTAAACAGAAGTACGTTTTACAGTTGTATTGGGCTTTACTTCAATGTCTTTAAAGCGAGCAAATTCGCTACCGTTATCAAAAGTGATAGATTTAAAAACATTGGAAAAATGATGACCAAATAGTTTGTGAAGTTGATGAATCTTCATATAAACTTGTTTAGAAGATTTGTCTTTGACAGGAATCATATAACCTCCAATAAAAACTGAATGGTTATATATTATTATGTTGAATGATTTTATAACATTTTTATATGATCATTTTTGTGCGTATTAATAGTAGCATTTATAATAGTGCATATTTTAAAGTATTACATCTATATGTATGGTATTTGATGTGGTATACTAAGATTAGTAAAAAAAGAAAGGAGAGCGTGCATGAAAAGAGTATCAATAGGTGTAGAAGACTTTAAAGAGATGATAGATATGAACTATTATTATGTAGATAAGACAAACTTAATTAAAGATCTTATAGGGAACAAGGTTGTATTATATACTAGGCCAAGAAGATTTGGAAAAACATTGAATATGAGTATGTTGAATTACTTTTTTCATATCAAAGAAAAAGAGAATGCTTATTTGTTTCAAGGATTAGAAATAAGTAGAGACAATGAAGCAATCATACATCAAAATAAATATCCAGTCATTAGTATTACATTAAAAGAAATGAAACAGTCTAATTTTCAAGAGCAATTGAATGATTTCAAAGAAATCATTGTAACTATTATTAGTAGTTATAAAGAAGTGTTGCATAGTTGTCATTTAGATGAGGTAGAAAAAGAAAAGTTATATGCTTATTATAAAGGTAATGTAAATGAAGCACAGTTAGGAAGATCGTTGTTATATATTTCACAGTGCTTAGAAAAACATTATGGGGAGAAGGTTGTAATTCTTATTGATGAATATGATGTACCATTACAACAGGCTTATATACAAGGGTATTATGATGAGATGGTAGGATTTTTAAGAAATGTATTTAGCGCAGTATTAAAAACAAATACAGCCCTACAACAGGGGGTACTGACAGGGTGTTTGCGAATCGCAAAGGAGAGTATCTTTACAGGATTGAATAATTTTATGGTAAATTCTATCTTTGATTTTGATAAACAACCAAGGTTTGGATTTACTGAAACAGAGGTACAAATGATGTTAGATGCATATGGATTTCACGAACATATGGATGAAGTAAAAAGATGGTATGATGGATATAAATTTGGAGACGCAGAAGTTTATAATCCATGGAGTACAACTATGTATGTAGCAAAACAATTGATGAAAGAAACAAAGCAAGCAGAATCATTTTGGGCGAATACAAGTAGTAATGACTTAGTAATGAAGTATATTCAAGAAGCAGATACACAATTAAAAAAAGAGTTTGATATATTGATTCATAAGGGAGGTATTGTAAAGAAAATTAAACCAGAACTAACTTATAGAGAGATGGATGAAGTAGATAATATTTATTCTTTCTTACTATTTACAGGATATTTAAAAAAGGGAAAAGAAATAGATAAAAAAACATATGAGCTCATGATACCGAATGAAGAAGTTAGAGAAGTATATATGAATCAGTTCGATCAATATTTTGAAGAATATAAGAAAGGGTATGCAGGGGAACTATTGACTTCATTGGAAAATGAAAATATAGAAAGAATAAATGAAATATTAAATACTGTATTAGATAAAAGTATTAGTTATTATGATAATAAAGAAAGTTTTTACCATGGTTTTTTAGTAGGTATGTTACAAGGATATGAAGTGGAATCAAATAAAGAAAGTGGTGATGGAAGATTTGATATTGTACTGTATCCTAAAAAAATTACAGGTAAAGTAATAGTGATAGAATGTAAGCATTCGAATAGTTTGGCAACACTCATCAAAGATAGTCAAGAAGGAGCAAGACAGATTATAGAAAAGCGATATGAAGAAGGAATAAAAGCAAAAGGCTATTTACATATGATAGGTTATGGAATATCGTTTTATAAAAAGCAATGTTATGTATGTAAAAGTGATTAAATTGTAATTTTAAGTATATTTATATAGCATTTACTTGAACAAAATGGACTCAGCTTATGCGGTTATTTTCATTTCATCCTAAGATAAAAAGAGAAAATATATATATATGAATGTGATAAGGATAAAAAGAGATTCTAATAAAGTAGCATTAGAAAAGTTATTTAGGTGTGTGTTCGATCAGAAATTGCTGAAGATATGAATAGGGGAATTTGGTCTTATGTTCTAGGCTTTTTACAAGGTGAAATGAATTATCATCAAGGATATGCTTTCAATGATAAAAGAACAATAATAGATAATAATTGTAGGGATGGATATGAGAAGAAAAATTTAAAAACTTCTCAAGTTAAAAATAGAAGTTAGTGATCTTGGTGATAGAAATGTGTTCTTTGTTTCGAAGTTGTTCCTAAACAACAAAAAGATGTGAAAGTACAGATTAAATTTAAAATAGTTTATCTTTTTCATTTCAATGGATGGTGTATCAGGATTGGAAGCAGGAGCAAAAGCTATTTTTCTTAAAGTAGTAGTACAAAGATGTATTGTACATCTCATAAGAAATTCCATCAAATATATACCAGCGAAAGACTATAAAGCATTTACACAGGCATTAAAGAAAGTATATGGTGCACCCAATATAAAGATAGCGAATACAGCGTTTGAGAGTCTATGCAAAGATTGGAGTCAATACCCAGGAGCAGTAGACGTATGGAAAAGTAACTATGCGCATGTAGAACAATTATTTGATTATGGAAGTGCAGTAAGAAAAATAATGTATACAACAAATGCAATAGAGTTAGTAAATGCAAGTTTTCGAAAAGTAACAAAAAAAGGAGCATTCCCAAATGAAAACGCCTTAATGAAATTATTGTACTTAAGAACAACAGAACTAGAGAAAAAATGGAGAACAGGATATGTACCAAATTGGTCAATGGTATTAAATCAACTCATGATAAACGACATATTTAAGGAAAGAATTGATCAATACATTATGATTTAATAGATAATACGACCATAAAAAATAGGCAAGTAATTTTAAAAATGAGTACTTGCCTTTTCGAGTATTCTAACTCAATACATATGTTTTTTATGAAATATTAGATCTCAAATTATTGATAAGAAAAA
>CAJFOG010000154.1 GCA_904395785.1 uncultured Eubacterium sp.
AGCTGGTAACTATTATCCTTACTCTTGTATGCCAGAAGATGTTTGGGCAGCTATGGGAAAAGATCGTGAAAATATGATGTTTATTGATGTGCAGGCAAGAGGATACTATCCAAGCTATGCATTAAAGTTTTTTGAGCGAGAACATATTCAAATAAATATGACAGAAGAAGATAAAAAGATTTTAAGTGAACATACGGTAGATTTTATTAGCTTTAGTTATTATTCTTCTAGATGTATTACAACACAAGAAGGTGTAGGAGAAACGATAGGGAATGCTTTTAAAGGTACAAAAAACCCTTATTTACAATCTAGTGAATGGGGATGGCAAATTGATCCTTTAGGATTACGTACTACAATGAATACATTATACGATCGCTATCAAAAGCCGTTATTTATTGTTGAAAATGGACTAGGAGCGAATGATGTGTTTTTAGATAAAGAAAAAGATGGATATTATGTAGAGGATGATTATCGTATTTCCTATTTAAAAGCACATATTCAAGCATTTAAAGATGCGGTAGAAATTGATGGAGTAGATTTATTAGGCTATACACCATGGGGTTGTATAGATTTAGTAAGTGCATCTACTGGAGAAATGGCAAAACGTTATGGTTTCATTTATGTTGATCGAGCGAATGATGGAACAGGTTCAATGAAACGCTATAAAAAGAAAAGTTTTTATTGGTATAAAGATGTAATTGCATCAAATGGTGAAAACTTATAAGTATAACCGTCTGCGAAAGTAGGCGGTTTTTCATTTTAATAATATTCTCAAAGTAAGAAAGTGTGATTGTAAACAACATTTAATAAAAAAGAACTTGTAAAGATTGTAATATGATATGTACCATAGATTATACAATTGACGTAAATAGTTAACTGTGGTAAACCTATTTTATATTAAAGTTTATTGGAGGTTAGTATGATTGATAAACGATTGATGAATGAAATGCCTGAAGCAAAACGTTTTGTGTTTTATCAGGTGGCAATGCAATGGATTGGGATGTTATGTAATGTAGTTCTAGTATTTGCGCTTACTTATTTATTTGTAAATGTAGCACAGCGCACATTACAGATGCAACATATTTGGATTGTAAGTGTTGTTGTTGCATTCGCAATTCTTGTACGTTTTTATGTACAAGGGAAGGCAAGTGATTTTTCTCATGCAGCAAGTTGTGATGTAAAAAATCATTTACGTACAAGAATATATACAAAATTATTAGAGATGAAAAATAGTTACTCATCACATGTTGCGACAAGTGAATTGGTACAGTTAAGTGTGGAAGGTGTAGATCAACTTGAAATATATTTTGGACGTTATCTACCTCAATTTTTTTATAGTATGTTAGCACCAATTACGTTATTTATTATCCTTGTTTGGATGGATGTATATAGTTCTTTGGTGTTATTGATTTGTGTTCCTTTAATTCCTATGTCAATTATTGCGATTCAAAAGTTTGCGAAGAAGCTTTTATCAAAATATTGGGGAAGATATGCATCTTTATCAGATAGCTTTTTAGAAAATTTACAAGGATTGACAACTTTAAAAATTTATCAAGCAGATGCATATAAACATGAAGAAATGAATAAGGAAGCAGAAGAATTCCGTCGTATTACAATGAAAGTATTAACTATGCAGTTAAATTCTGTAAGTGTGATGGACATTGTTGCATATGGTGGAGCTGCGATCGGTAGTATTGTTGCGATTCAAGGATATTTAGATGGTAGAGTTTCTTTATATGGTGTTATTTGTATTGTATTATTGTCTAGCGAATTTTTCATTCCTTTACGTTTATTAGGTTCTTTTTTCCATATTGCAATGAATGGTATTGCAGCAAGTGGAAAAATCTTTAGATTATTGGATCTTCCTGCTGTTGAGAAAAAAGAAGGGAAAATACAAGATGATATGATTGATGTAGTAGTATCTAATGTAAACTTTGGATATGAAGAAGATCGTCAAATATTACATGGAATAAATCTAAATGTAAAACATGGACAATTTGTATCGATTGTTGGGGAAAGTGGTTCAGGTAAAAGTACGATCGCAAAATTAATTGTTGGATTAGCCCAAGGGTATAAAGGAAGTATTTGCGTTGGTAATCAAGAGCGTAATCAATTAGATGATAGTTCTTTTTATGAGCATGTGATGTATGTTACACATAAGCCAATGATTTTTAAAGGAAGTATACGTGAAAATCTAGCTATCGCAAAAGATAATTTAAGTGATACAGATATGTTAGAAGCGTTAAAAAAAGTTCAATTATACGATTTTATTATTGAACAAGGTGGGTTAGATATGCAGCTTGTAGAGAGTGGGAATAACTTATCTGGAGGACAAAAACAACGTTTATCAATGGCTCGTGCATTATTGGCAGATCGTGCAATGTATATTTTTGATGAAGCGACAAGTAATATTGATATGGAAAGTGAAGATGCGATTTTATCATTGATTCATGAAATGGCAAAAACAAAAACAATTCTTATGATTACACATCGTTTAAGTACGGTTGTTCATAGTGATTGTATTTATGTATTAGAGCATGGAAGTTGTAAGGAAAGTGGTACACATGAAGAATTGATACAGTTAAATCAAACATATGCATTAATGTTTAAGAAACAACAAGAATTAGAAGCTTTTTATGGAGGTGAACAGCATGCGTAAAGATAATAACTTTTCTCTAATGCTTCGTATGAGCAAGCTTGTTTATCCATTGGCAGGATATATGCTTTTAGCAATAATATTAGGTGTGTTAGGTTTTTTGTGTGCAATTTTTATTCCATTTTTCTCATCTATTTTAATTGCGAATATTGCTTTTGATACACCCAATTTTCCTGTTGTAGCGTTATTTATATGGATGATTGTATTTGCGATATTACGTGGTGTTTTACATTATGGAGAACAAGCATGTAACCATTATATTGCGTTTAAATTATTGGCGATTATTCGTGATAAAGTATTTGCGACATTACGTCGACTATGTCCTGCAAAATTAGATGGAAAAGACTCAGGAAATCTTATCTTTTTAATCACAAGTGATATTGAAGCATTAGAAGTATTTTATGCGCATACAATATCTCCGATTATTATTGCGATTTTAACTTGTATCATCGTATTAGCTATATTTGTTTGGATACACCCTTTGTTTGCTGTATTAGCTTTTATTGCATTCATTCTTGTAGGTGTAGTTGTCCCATATTATATAACAGCACTAGGAAAAGAAGATGGGAAAGTGTCGCGTAAACAATTTGGGGAATTAAGTGATGATGTATTAGAGTCTTTACGTGGTATGCAAGAAGTATTACAATACAACATTGGACATCAACGTTTAAAAAAGATGCAAGATAAAAGTGATGCGTTAAATGATGTACAGAAAAAATTAAAACAATATGAAGGTACAAGTGTTGCGTTAAGTAATACGGTCATTATGTTAAGTTCTTTAGGTATGTTATTACTTGGATGTG
>CAJFOG010000155.1 GCA_904395785.1 uncultured Eubacterium sp.
AAATAAGTATAGATTTATATATATGATAAAGAGGGTAAGGCATATGGAATACAAATTAATGGAATATATTTATAATAACTCAAGGAATGAGTGTTTATCGGAATTAAGAAAACCAGATGTATTAAGATATAGTATGAATATGATTTTAAATATTTCTGAAGATGAATTTACTTTAGATGATTGGAAATACACATATCAATATATTACAGGAAAGATTATAGAAGTAAATACGATTAAAGATGTGAAACAAGCATTAAAAGAATGGACGCATATGATGAAATAAATGCACCTTATGGGGTGCATTTTTATGTTTAGAAATATACTGTAATGATGTATTATAAGAGCAAGTATTATTCTGTTGACAATTTACTTTATTCGAAATGTTTTTTGTGCATATTTATATGTACATAGCATTGCGATTATACAGTATAAGATAGTAATACCTAATAAAATTGTACAAAATAATAAATTCCCTTTGATATTTAGTAATTGCATTGCGATAAATACCACAATACTTTGTAATATAAAATATATAGGGCTTTGAACTTCTTCATCCATAGAGTAAGGCTGAAACATATAATATAAAAATAAACCATTGATTGTAAAGAAAATAGAAAATATAAATAAACTTCCCCATATATATACATATGTAGCAAAATTAGGAGTAGCTTCTATTAGATAAATAAGAATAGAAGCATAAATACATAGGATGGTTGTAAGAATTAGATTATACTTTAATAAATGTAGTAAACGAATAAAGAAGTTTTTCAAAATTATATTTTTTTGACGATATACTTGATAATGCAACAAGTATTTATCACAGTTGTGGAAAAGTGCATGATTGACTGGTTCAGATATATTGAAGTAGTACATAGGGAGAAAGAACATTGGTATAAAATGGATGATGGAAATTTCTAATTTATCTATAAAGAAGATACAAATAGCGAAACAAATAAGAAATAAACTACTACATATTTTTAAACGAAGCATAAATGGTTGATGAATTAGCTTTGTATGTCTTTTGAAAAATAAATCATTTAGAAAATATAAATGTTGTTTTGAAGAAGTAGTAGAGGAAGGGTCAGTGTTATACTCTTGTTGCTCAACTACATATTTCTTTTCTCTTTGCGTATTAAATTTTTGTATGATGCTAGATAACGCAGTTTCTATATGATACGCAATATGATAATAATTAACTTTTGTATGTAAATATTGAAATGAAAAATAAGAACGAATCATAAGTAAAAAAGTTCCTATCCAAAAGATAACTTGTATAATTATAGATGAATAAATCTCAGGTTGTAGGAATAATACTGCAATTAATATTGAAACGATACACAATACAATCATATGTATCCATATTGTATTAAGTAATAATTTATGATGTTTACTTAAAAAGCGAAGTAATATTTCATCATATATGAAATGTGAACACAAATGTAAAATAGTAAGTGTACATGCAAGATATAGTGGTAGTGATGTAAAAATAGCACATCCAACTAAAATAATAAGATGACTTGCAAAAGAGCACCCATATTGAAATAGAGAATTTTCCCAAAGAATCGTTTTTGGATGCATATGAAAAGTATGATAATAAAGTTCTAAATGAAATGGTTTTATTACTTTAGATTGATAGATAGGAAAAGGTATGATAAAGTATATGACATAACATAGTGTAAAGGCTACTGAAAAATCTAAAGAATAATAATCTTGTAAAAATAGAGCAGGGAGGATATTTAACAATCCGATAAAAAGAAATGCATAAATTAGTGAAGCTATACATTTGTATATTACAAAGAATGCATATGTAATATCTTTTAATACAGTTAATTTAAAACATGTACTAGGAATATGTTTGCCTAAGAAAGGAATTTTCTGTAAGAAGTATAATATCCCATTGATTAAACGAGAGACATAAATTTTTTGTATAAGAATTACATTATGCTTCATTTGGATTCTCCTTTAAAATTTGAATTAGCTGATCTTCAAAATTAGGTTCTTTTAATAAAGAAGCATCTATAAGTTCTAACTTACCATCATGTAGTAATACTATTTCATCACATAAATCAAGTGCTAATTGTAGAATATGAGTAGATAAGACAAGAATATGATCATGTTTCATATTTAAAAGCATTTTTTTTACATCTGCTGCAATCACAACATCTAAGGAAGTTAATGGCTCATCTAATAATACGATATCTGGTTTTGTGATAAAGAAACAAAGCATTTGTAGCTTGTTTTTCATTCCATAACTATATCCATTAATTAATTTATGACGATCTTCTTGTGTAAACTCCATTTGATCAAAGTATTCATCAAGAGATAATGTATTTTTTATCTTATCTTGATGAATCTCAATGTAAAATTTTAAAAATTCATAACCTGTCATAAAACTCGGTAACATTGGTGTGCTAAATAAATATCCTATTTGATGTGGTTTTAAGGTATAGGTTTCATCATTATTTTCATATAAAAATTGTCCATCATCAACCATAATTTCATTTGAAATACAATTAAATAATGTTGTTTTACCAGATCCATTTCTTCCCAGTAAACCATAAATTTTTCCTTTTTCAAATATCATAGAACAATCTTTTAAAACCTTTTTTTCTTGAAAAGATTTTTTAATATGTTTTAGTATCAATTTATCCATAAATTATCCTCCTTTAATAAACATATGATTACAATTATTTTAACATACAAATTATAATAGTGTCATATTTTATTCTTGATAATATAGTAATGATGAGGGGATACGATGATACATGTACTCTTATTTGTAGTTGCGATTAGTCTAGATAGCTTTTTTGTAGCACTTGCTTATGGAAATAAAGTTATTCGAATACCATGGGCATGTAGTATTGTGATTGCGTTAATAGAAACATTTATTCTAGCGTTGGCTATATTATTTGCGAATGTAATCCAAGGATGTATTCCTGTTTCTATAGGGAATTGGTTAGGGTGTATCTTATTTCTTTTGATTGGCTGTTTGACAATCGGAAAACAAGTGATAAAAAGTTTGCTTCAAAAATATCGTGATCAAACGGTAAAAATTGCCTATCGTGGTGTTATGCTTGCGATTGATGTATATGTAGATGAAACAAAAGCAGATTTGGATGGTAGTAAATATTTATCAATGAAAGAATCTATAGTATTAGCCTTAACATTGTCACTTGATGCGTGTGTATCAGGAATTGCTTTTGGTTTATATCATGTTTCTATGGCAAGTGTAATTAGTTTACAGTTTATCATTAGTTTTTTAATGTTGACATTAGGATTTGCGATAGGTTTAAAAATGAATATGAAACATCATGATTCCTTATCATGGATTAGTGGATGTATTTTTATTATATTAGGACTATCTAGGTTAAAGTAAAAAACATACATGATTTGTATGTTTTTTAGTGTCCAATGATGATTTCAGTGTATTGTTCATAGTGTTGTAAAACATCAGGACTAATATCTTCATCTGTAATAACCTTATCAAAATCATGTAGATTATAGTATGTATAAAAGTCTTCTCTACTAAATTTTTTAGAATCAGCGAGTAAATACTTAT
>CAJFOG010000156.1 GCA_904395785.1 uncultured Eubacterium sp.
AAATGAAGAAGCTAATGCGATAATAATTAGTAATATATAGATTTCCCAGGAAACTATATATTGAATTGGTTCTATAAAAAATTGAAGTATAAAACATAAGATACTTACGACCATAGATAAATAAAAGGAAAGTTTCATCGCATCCATATGTATTAAACCGGTTTTTTCTACTTTTACCATGTAGTATGCATATGTTAAACCTGATAATATTGCGAAAGTATAACCAAGAAATGATGCTTCAAAATGATCTAATATAAAACAAACAATTGCGATAAATGCCCATCCTAATGCGATTAATTTTTGTCTGTTTAGTCTTTCTTGATACATCCATCTACATAATAATGCGACAAAGATCGGATATAAAAAGTGTAAAGATGTTGCAGTACCTGTATCTATAAATAAATAAGAATAATTTAATAGTATAATAGTTGCTCCTGTTCCAAAACAAGAAATTTTTAATATTTGTTTTATTTGATAAGAATCTAATCGCAATGATACTTTTCTAATTCTTAATAGTACAAATAACACACACATTACAATAAAACTTCTAAAGAATGCAACTGTCATTGCGCCAATACCTTGTTGATAAACAACAGCTGTAATCAAAGGTATAAAACCAAACAATAGTGCACTTCCTACTGTATAAGCTATTCCTTTTTTTGACATATAATCCCTACTTTCTTATTCTCTTCTATTATACACAAAATAATAAAAAAATCAGGATATTCTCCTGATTTTTAACTTTTAGGCTGACATATACGTTCTATATGTATTGCCAAATAACCTATCTCATTATTTGGAATTAATATATTCAACGCATCCTCAATTTTTAAAATAATTTTTTTAGCCATTTCATAAGATTGTGGAATTGTTTTTTGTGTATATTCATTCATATCTAAAGTTAATACTTCTTGTTTTTTTAATCTTGCCAATAAATATTTCATATGTGTCATTAATCGACCATATGAAATAGAATTTACATCAAAATCTATTCCATATTTTTTCGTAATTTCATGAATGCTTTCATTCACAATCACTGCCACAAGCATACCTTCACTAACACTATGATCAATTGCACTATGAATATGTAAAGTAATATATCCTATTTCATCATCATTAATTTCTATATCCAGCTTCTCTTTAATAATCATTTTTGCATGTTTTGCAATTTCATATTCTTGTGGATATAAAAACTTTATTTCATTTGAAAATGGATTTGTAATTTCCATCCCTTTACGCATTCTTTCTATCGCAAATGCAATATGATCACCTAATGCTAATACAATATTCTCATCAATATTTTGATAATGACCTTTCGCAAGTGATAATAATTGACTACTTATTTCAATGTAAATTGGATCTAATTTCCTTAATAAATCAACTGTTGTACCTTTCGATGTCATAGGATTTAAATGATACATATCACAGTCACTAGGTATTTCAACTTGTTCATTAATTTTTTTTCCAAATCCAATTCCTTTACATAGTAGGAGAAGAACCTGATTCGTTTGTGTTTCATGTACAATAACTGCATTATGATTCAACAATTTAATAATCTTTCCCATTGTCCTCCTCCTTTCCTATTATTATTCTACACGAATAATTTCTTCATTAGCATCTACTTGCCCATATTTTACCACATTTAGTGTTTGTTCGGAAAGGTTTGTGAATACAATTGGAGTAGCAATTGATGGAGCATTTTCTTTTAGGAATGCTAGATCCATCTCCATTAATAAATCACCTTGTTTAATTTCTTGCCCATCTTTTACATGTACAGTAAATCCTTCCCCATTTAAGTTCACTGTATCAATACCTACGTGAATTAAAATTTCTATACCTTCTTTTGAGCGTAATCCCATGGCGTGTTTCGTACCAAATACAAATCCTACTGATCCATCACATGGTGCATAAACTTTACCTTCTTCTGGGAAGATTACAACTCCATCACCCATCATTTTTTGTGCAAATGTAGGATCTGGTGTTTCTGTAATTTCTTTTACTTCACCTTTAATTGGTGCATAGAATACTTCTTGAATTTTAGTAGATTCAACTACTGTTTCTTCTTTTACTTCTTCTTTTTGCGCAACAACTTCTTCATGTGCATTAGGGTTTTCTAAATATTCTTCTAAGTCTGATTTAATTACAGATACTCTAGGTCCATAAATAACTTGAACCCCTTCACCTTTAATTACAACACCAGCAGCACCAGATTCTTTTAATACTGCTTCAGATACTTTTCCAGAATCAAATACAGTAATACGTAAACGAGTAGCACAGCAATCTACATCAGAGATATTTTCTTTTCCTCCTAGACCTTTCACAATCATTGCTGATTGAGAAGTTCCAGCACCTGCATTACCTTCTTCTTTTTTGGCATTTACATCTGCTTTTGAGTATAATTTTGTTTCTTCATCTCCATCTTCTCTACCAGGAGTTTTTAAATCAAATTTCTTAATTAAGAAACGGAAAATAAAGTAGTATAGTAAGAAGTAAACAATACCAGCAGGAATAATCATTAACCAACTAGTTTTCGCATTCCCTTGAAGAATACCAAATAAGAATAAGTCTAAGAATCCTCCAGAGAAAGTTAAACCTACCGCAATATTTAAGATGTGTGCGACCATATATGCTGAACCTGCAAGGATTACTTGTACTCCAAATAACATAGGAGCTACGAATAAGAATGAGAACTCAAGAGGTTCAGTAATACCAGTTAACATACAAGTTAAACCAGCTGAAAGTAATAAACCACCTGCTACTTTTTTCTTTTCTGGTTTTGCACACTGGTACATAGCTAATGCTGCACCTGGAAGACCAAAAATCATGAAAATAAATTCTCCAGAGAAGTAACGAGTCGCATCAGCACTAAAGTGTGTAACACTTGGATCTGCTAATTGCGCAAAGAATATATTTTGTCCACCTTGGTATAATTGTCCAGCCACTTCCATTGTACCTCCAACAGCTGTTTGCCAGAATGGTAAGTAGAATACATGGTGTAAACCAAATGGAATTAATGCACGTTTAATAATACCGAATGCTAAAGTACCTGCATATCCAGTACCTGTTACTAATCCACCTAAAGCATAAATACCATTTTGTACAGCCGGCCAAATAAAGAACATTAAAATACCTACTAATACGTAAACTAATGTTGAGATAATAGGTACAAATCTACTTCCACCAAAGAAAGATAATGCGTTTGGCATTTCAATTTTATAAAATTTATTGTGTAAAGCAGCAACACCTAAACCTACAATAATACCACCAAATACACCCATTTGTAATGTTTGAATTCCTACCATTGATGAAATAGTACCTTCTAATACATCAGATGCGATAGTTCCATCCGCAAGAATTTGTCCATCATTAATTAACATTGCGTTAATAGATACGTTCATTACAAAAAATGCGATTACTGCAGATAATGCTGCAACTTCTTTTTCTTTTTTTGCCATACCGATCGCAACACCAACTGCAAAAATTAATGGAAGGTTATCAAAAATAGCACTTCCTGCCTTTGACATAACAGTTAGTAATGCATGTAATACAGTACCACTACCTAAAATACTTTCTAATCCATAAGAGGCAATCATTGTTTCATTTGTAAATGAACTACCAACACCTAATAATAAACCTGCAACTGGTAAAACAGCGATTGGTAGCATAAAGCTTCGACCTACACGTTGAAGCACACCAAAAATCTTGTCTTTCATATTTAAATTCCTTTCTTTCATACTATCCTCATGAATACATAGAAAAAGGCATTAACATAAGGATACAAACATAGTTATATCTTTATAGTTAATGCCTGCCCAACCAGTAACACTCTACTTCAGATAAAATGTATTTTATCAGACAAATAATAAATTGTCAAATATTAGTTCCATAATTTCAACATATTATGTGAATTTCTTAAATACATTATTACCTTTGTAAAGCTGTATGTATGGTCTCAACAATGTCTTTTGTGCAGAGATGATATTCTTCTTGTAGCC
The DNA here is from genome assembly GCA_904395785.1 of uncultured Eubacterium sp. Lineage (GTDB taxonomy): Bacteria > Bacillota_I > Bacilli_A > Erysipelotrichales > Erysipelotrichaceae > Amedibacterium. Next base: position 3,996 of record CAJFOG010000156.1, read on the forward strand.
ATTCAGGAGTTCCTACTTGTCCAAATTGTTCATTCACCCCCATACGTTTTAATGGAATGGCAATATTCTCTTCTGCCATAACTTCCGCAACCGCGCTACCTAAACCTCCAATAATCGAATGATTTTCAAGCGTTATAATTGCTTTTTTCCCTTTGCTTTCTTCCACTATGAGTTCTACATCAATTGGTTTAATTGTAAACATGTCCACCACTTCAACAGAAATTCCTTGTTCCTTTAGTTCATAAGCAGCATCTAGTGCATCTGCCACTAATTGTCCTGCAACGATTAATAATACATCTTTACCTTTATGTAAAATATTGCCTTTTCCAAATGTAAATGTAGAACCTTTTTCATAAATATTACGAACAGCTTTTCGATTTGCCCTTACATAATGAATTCCTTTTAACGTTATAAAATTTCTAATAATCCACTCTAATTGAACATCATCTGCTGCATCACACACTAATGCATGAGGTATCATACGCATTAACGCAACATCTTCCCAAGTCGTATGTGTACCACCATTTGCTCCTACAGTAAATCCAGGATCAGATCCATAAATATTTAGAGTAGTGTGGGCATATGCTCCTGAAATAAATAATTGATCAAACACACGTCTAGTCGCAAATGGACCAAAAGTATGCATAAAGGGAATAAACCCTGTAACAGATAGACCTGCACTCACTCCAACCATATTAGCTTCCGCTATTCCACATTGAATAAATTGATTAGGATTTGTTTTTTGTAGTTTTGTAAATCCACTAGCTCCACCTAAATCAGCTTCTAATGCGATAACTTTATCATTATGATTCATTAAGTCCTGTAACGTTTCTACCACACACACTCGTAACTCTCTTCCTTTTGTTGCTGTATCATTTACTAATGTGTACATACTGAATTCTCCTTTTCTAAATAAGACTGTAATTCATATATAGCCTTATGGTTTTCTTCTATCATTTCCTGTGAGTTATATTTTACTGAATGATTATCAATTAAATTTTCAAAATAAGGTACACCTTGACCTTTGATTGTATCCAACACAATACATACAGCCTGATCTTTTACTTGTTTTGCCTGTATAATAGCTTCATCGATTGCTTGTTCATCATCACCTTTTACTTTCCACACTTTAAATCCAAAAGCTTCCATCTTTTTTACAAAATCAAATGGATTCATAATATCTTTTGTATTGCCATCTAATTGTTTTTTATTATCATCAATCATCACAATACAATTATGCAGTTTATAATGTGCAATAAATTGTAATGCTTCCCAACATTGTCCTTCATTCAATTCACCATCACCAACAATCGCATATACATACTGGTTTTTTCTTCTTAATCGCATTCCCATTGCAATTCCCGCAGCAGCACTAATTCCCTGACCTAATGAACCTGTTGTCATATCGACACCTGGTGTTTTCATACGATCTGGATGTGAAGGTAGTTTTGTACCTCCCTCATTTAATGTGAATAAGAGATCTTTAGAGAAAAAACCACTTTCCGCAAGAGCACTGTACCAAGCTGGCCCACAATGTCCTTTACTTAACACAACCATATCTCTATCTTCCCAAAGGGGGTTATTCGCGTCATAACGTAATTGCTTCCCATATAAAACACTCATACACTCTACAATGGATAATGACCCTCCCAAATGACCATACCCTCTTTTTTCTAACATTTTTAATATATTTAAACGTATCTTCGCAGATAACACTTTTAATTTTTTTACTTCTTCTTGATTCATATACTACCTACGCTATCCATTCTTTAAGCTTTTCTTCCAATTCATTCATATCCATAATATTAGATAAGATAATCTTTCTTGGCAAATGATCAACAAATGCTGCTAAATCACCACCTACCACAAATAAATCAGCAGATGTTTCTGATGCATCAGACAATGAAGAATGGGTAACCTCAATATTTGTTTTTCCTAATTTTTTTAATACTTTTTCTACATTCATTCTAACTAACATACTTGATCCTAATCCAGACCCACAACAACACATAATTTTTTTGATTTCCATAATTAATCTCCTTACCTTTCTATTTTGATTTAATATTCTTTTTTGGCATTACAACATGATAAATAATTGGAAGTAGGAAAATGATAATACATACAACGAATAATCCACCATTTTGGATAAATTGTGCTACATTTCCTAAAATAATACCTGCTACTGAAAAATCAGCATCTGAGAATGTACAATTTGCAAAATTAAGACTGCCCATTACTGGCATACAAATAGCTGGTAAAAATGTTATTAGTAAGCCATGTAAGAAAGAACCGAACACGCAACCTTTTAAACCACCTTCTGCATTTGCGAATACTCCTGCACTAGCTCCACAGAAAAAATGTGGAATTACTCCTGGTAATATTAAAGCTACTGGGAAAAAAGAAGCATCGATAAAACCTAAGATAAATAATCCGAAAATCCCTCCAAGGAATGATACTAAAAATCCAATTAAAACTGCATTTGGAGCATAAGGAAATACAACAGGACAATCTAAGGCTGGTTTTGCGTTAGGAACAAGTTTTTCTGCAATTCCTCTAAATGCAGGTACAATTTCTCCAATGATTAATCGAACTCCACTTAAGATAATATATACTCCACCTGCAAAACTTAAACCACTTGTAATTGCCCAAACAGCCCAATGTGTCTGTGTTTCACTACCTACATTTAATAAACCTCCAAGGTTTGGATATGTTTTTAATATCTCTGTTGAATCTGCATTTAATATACCTTTTCCAACTGCAATTCCAGTAACAATTAAAAAGAAGATTACCATTGTTAAACCAATTGCGACAGTTGTATCACGAAGAAAAGAAATACGTTGTGGAAAATTCACATCTTCACTAGATTTTGAACCTTTAAATAGTTTTCCACATTGTGCTGCAAACCAGTATCCAAATCCTCCAAAATGACCAAATGCCAATTCATCAGTATTCACAATCTTTTTCATTGTTGGTTGACAAATTGCTGGTGAAATTACCATAATTAATCCAAGCATCAGTCCTCCACCTATCCATAATTGCCATCCAACTAAACCTCCAACATTTAAAATAACCGCAAGCATACATGCCATATATAACGTATGATGACCTGTTAAGAAGATATAATTCATTCTAGAGAAACGAGCCATAATAATGTTCGCAATCATTCCAATACACATAATATAAGCTGTATCTGTCGCAAAATCTTTTAATCCTAACGATACGATTGCTTCATTATTTGGCACGACACCTTGCATACCAAATGCGTAGTTAAAAATATCTCCAAAAGCATTTAAAGAACCTGTTTGAAGAAAACTAGATCCTGCTGTTAACACAAGAAAACCTACAATTGTTTTAACTGTACCTTTTGTAATGTCTTCTATAGGTTTACCTTGTAGAGCTAATCCTAATAATGCCATAAGACCTACTAAAATCGCTGGTGTTGATAAAATATTAATCATAAAGTCTAACATAATTATTTACCTCCCTCTTGTTATTTCATTTATTCATCAGCTGCATTTACAAACATATTGTAAATGTCCTTTTCTGATGTTGCAGCTAACATTTGTTGCATACGTTCTTCTTGTGAAAAAATATTAGAAATTGCTTGAATCGCATGCATATGAGACTCAGAATCTTCTGCTGCTAAAGCAACTAATACTCGTACATCGTAACCATCACTTTTAAATCGTACAGGATGCTTTAACACCGTTATAGCTAACTGTTTTTTTAAGACTCCTTGTTCACTTGAAGCATGAATTAATGCTAAGTTTTCACATAACACATAATAAGGACCAAATTTCCTTGTATTTTTGATAATTTCATCAATATAGCGAGATTCACAATAACCTTGATCCACTAATGGCTTCACCGAAACATGAATTGCATCAATCCAATCTTTTACATGATCCACAATCTTAACATTTTCTAGTTTCAACATATCCTTCATAGACCTAACTCCTTTTCACATCCCCATCATATCAGTACAATCTTTTAATGAAAAGTCCAAAAATTTTACAATATATTGTGCAAACAATAGATACGTTACTTTTTTATAGCACAAAAAAAGAAGTGTATTGATACAATCTTTAAACTTCTTATATCACACTTCATCCTTTAGTATATCTTTAATAACGGTAAGAACTTCTTGCTTAGTTGAACAATTATAAATATGCTCTACATTCTGTAAATTAGAAAAAACAGTCATAATATCATTTAAAATTCGTAAATGACTAATTTGATTTTCTATAGATAGAATCATAATAATTTTTGCTTGTTTTCCTTTCTCAAACAATACGGGTTCATGAAATATACCCATTGTTAGACCTAACTGTTTTGCTCCCTCTTCAACTTTCGCATGACCTAATACAACATAGTCATTTATAAACATACATGGTCCTAACTCTTCATGACGTTGTATCATAGCCTTTATGTACGAATGTTCAATACAGCCTTTGAAAAGCAATGGTTGAGAAAGAATTTGTAGGCTACTTCTCCAATCTATTGGTTCATTACATATCTTTAATGTATCTTCTCCTAGATAAAACAACATCCCTTCTCCATAATGTTGCTTTTGTGGTATATGTTGTTTCTCTTGCTTTGTAAAACAATGTATCAATTCGTTTTGAAATGTATCTAGTTGATCTTCTGCTATATACTTTTTCGCGATATCCATAACTTCCTTCATCTTGACATTATATTGTTCCTCATATTTCATACACTTACGTAAAATCTTTACACGATCATTATCTGTTAAAATAGGATGAACAACAACAAGATTATTTGCATGTTCAATTGAGATGGTAGATATAATTACATCATAATGCTTATACATTTCATATTGATTTAACGGTACTACATCTATCTTATCCGCATGAGGTAATAGAATACGTACTTCTCCTCTTAACATATTTCCTGTACTAATACCATTAGGGCAAATGATTAATATATTTAAAGAACCTTTATTATTTTTTTCTGCATTCATATATCCCCCAAAGTGAAGTGTAATATACGCAACTTCACCATCAGGAATAGGAACTCCTATCAGTTGTTCAAGATACTCACATGCCTTTTTCGTAATTTCAAATAATTCAGGATATCCACTCTTAATATCATCTAGCATTGGATTTCCTAATTGAATCCCATATCGGTAACGATATAAAGACGTTTTTAAATGTGCAAATAATGTTTGTTCAATTTCTTCTACTTCTTTAAATTCTATACAGGCAATACGAGAAAACTCACTTACTAAAGATTTTGCCAGTAAATAAGATTCTTGATCATTTTCTTTCATTAAATTCATTGGCACCGTTTGTAGTCGACTTCCTAATAAATGTAAAGATAAATAATATAATTCTCCTTCTTGAATATCGGAAAAATACTTCGATACTAACTTAAATTCATTTGTATGACTAATCTCCATTTTATCACGTATAGAAAAAACTAGCTCTTCATTTCTATTATTCATAGAAAAAAATACCGCAATAGAAAATAAAACCCCTCTAACATACTCAGCATGTAATTCTTTCTCTATACTTTTTAATTTACTTTCAATTTCTTGTATCTTACTCCAATTATGAAGCTTAATTATTTGTTTTTTATATAAATCTGCAATATCAATAAACATAAGAAAAAATACAGAACGTTTTCTAATAACATCCCCTTTAATAAAATATCCTTTTTTATTTTCATACAAAAATGTTAAATTTGACTCTTGTAACCTTGTACTTACAACTTTTAAATCACTAATAATTGTATTCCTACTTACTTGACAAAGATTCATAAAATCCTCAATGTACACGGAATGTTCCTTCATCAAAACTGTACAAATAATAATCTTTACCCTTTCCATCGGTGAAAATAAATACTGACTATTTTGAGGAAAGTTCTTTAGTAAATTTATAATATCATTATGTTGCTTTTCCCCTATAAAAATACCTTTATTTCTTTCGATAATTAATACATCTACATGATGTGCTTCTAGCCAATCATTAATTTTACATAAATCATAATAAACGCTTCTTCTAGAAATATTTTGTTCTCTTGCTATATCTTGGATACGAATGTAATCGTTCGTATATAAAAGAAATTGTAATATTTCTTGACATCTAGAATCTAAACTATACAACATATCCTTACCTCCTATAGCAAAATGATACTCAATAACTCTTTCATTATAAGTTCAGTATAGAAAAGATTCTGTTGATTGAACAGTCCAATTATTGTATAAACAAACTGTTTATTTGTACAATTATCAAAAATAGTGAACTTTTTATTGTTTGTTCTTTAATATTTGTAAGTAATCTTTATTCTTACGTTTTTTCCTAGGTATAAAGCGTGATGCAAAATGATTTTTTCCTCTTGATTTGACATAAAAATAGCCAAAAATACAGAATATAATCGCTCCAATAAAATTTACTAATAAATCTTGCATTGTATCAATTAATCCGATATCTAAATAACCACCAACTCCTAATGATTCACCATTAATTATGACATCTTGTATATTTTTCACATGAATTGGTACATTACTTTTCGTTGTATCTAGTAAGACAGATTGAAATGAGTGTATGACTGTATCTTTCTGCATATCCATTCCCATGAATTGATCCATACCAAACTCAAAAAATTCCCATAATACTCCAATTGTCATAGAAAAACTAAACGCAACCAATGCCATAAATAATGGTGATAATTTAAACTCTAAACGAGAACTATTATTCAATAAATCAACTAATGAAAAACCAATCGCAGCAGCTAAAAAACCATTTAATGTATGAAGTACTGTATCCCACATAGGAAATATAATATAAAAAGATGATATTTCACCCAATATTTCTGCCGCAAATATAAATAATAACATGATAACTTCTAAAGTTTTTGGAAGCTCTATTTTAAAACTTACTTGAATAAAACTTGGCAGAATAAATAAAAATAGCGTTAATATACAAAGAAAAGCATTTTCATAATTCTTATTTAAGATTTGTAAAATCAAAACAATTAACACCAACAAGCGTAATATAAAGTATACTAAAAATGAACTTCTATGTTCTCTAATTTCCATTTTTAATGCTTGCATCCAAATTTGAAAAGATTTTTTCATTATTATTTCTCCTTTTGTCTATACTAACAAATATGTGAAAAAATGTAAAGAAAAAGCAGCTAGATACATACTAGCTACTATTTATCAGTAATTAAAACAGCCCCTTCAATGATCCATCATTTTCTAATTCCATATCCATTGCTGCTGGTATTTTAGGTAATCCTGGCATTGTCAGCACTTGTCCAGTATACACAACTAAAAATCCTGCACCTAAATTTGGTTGTATTTCTCTAACCGTAATTGTAATATCATTTGGTACACCAATTAACTTAGGATTATCACTTAAAGACATTGGTGTTTTTGCGATACAAATAGGTAAGGAATCCCATTTAAACTTTTTATATAACTCCATTTGTTTTAATGCTTTTTCACTAAAATGAACTTGTTTTGCACCATAAACAGTTGTCGCAATTATTTTAATCTTGTCTTCGGTAGATGAATCTAATGCATATAGTGGTTGAAAGTTGGAAGGTTGATTACATAATGATACAACAGTTTTTGCTAAATCTAATGCACCTTCTCCACCTTTTTCCCAAACGTTAGATAATGCAAATGGATGTTGATGTTGTTCACACCATTCTTGTAGAGCTTTTAACTCACATTCTGTATCCGATACGAATATATTTAAAGCTACAACATAAGGTAGTCCAAATGATTGAATAGTTTCAATATGTTTTTGTAAGTTCATACACCCTTTTATTAAAGCATCTATATTTTCTTCATTTATATACTCATAAGAAACTCCACCATGTAACTTTAAAGCTCGAATAGTCGCTACAATTACAACACAAGATGGGGTTAATTCTCCAACACGACATTTAATATCTAAAAACTTTTCTGCACCTAAATCAGCTCCAAAACCTGCTTCTGTTACTACATAATTTGCTAACTTTAAAGCTGTTTTTGTAGCTAATAATGAATTACATCCATGCGCGATATTCGCAAATGGACCTCCATGGACAATGGCCGGTGTATGCTCTAGTGTTTGAACTAAATTAGGTTTTAATGCATCCTTTAATAACATAGCAACAGCACCCGTAATACCTAAATCTTCCACATAAATAGGCTTTCCCTGTTTCGTATATGCAACAAGCATACGTGCAATTCTTTGTTTTAAGTCTTCATACGAAACAGAAAGACATAATACTGCCATTACTTCACTCGCTACAGTAATAATAAATTGTTCATGACGAGAAATACCTTTCTCTACATCATCTTGGCTAATTGTTATATTTCGTAAAGCTCTATCATTCATATCAAGACACCTTTTCCACACAATATTATTTGGATCAATCTGTAATGTATTTCCTTGATACAAATGATTATCAATACATGCTGATATTAAGTTATTCGCAGATGTAATCGCATGCATATCACCTGTAAAGTGAAGATTGATATCTTCCATAGGGACAACCTGTGCATAACCTCCACCTGTTGCACCACCTTTTAATCCAAAAACAGGACCTAGTGAAGGTTCTCTTAAAGTAATGATTACATTCTTTCCTAAGTGTTTTAATCCATCTGCTAAGCCAATCGTTGTAGTAGATTTCCCTTCTCCAGCCTTTGTTGGATTTATAGATGTAACTAAAATTAACTTGCCATCAACATTTACATTACGATGATATACATCTAAACTTAATTTAGCCTTATATTTACCGTATACTTCAATATCTTCTTCCTTTAACCCAATTTTTTTCGCAATATCGAAAATAGGGTCTATAATTGTTTCCTGCGCAATTTCTAAATCTGTTTTATTCATATTATTCACCACCTAATCTATATAAGAGTATTTTACTGTATTTTATTCGAAATCACAATGAGATATCAAAAAAGTACACAACTTCTATTGAAAGTCCGGCTACCAATGGTATATAATAATTAATGGAATATCCATAAATGCATACTTTAATGTATGGAAGATTTTATTTATAATTTA
>CAJFOG010000157.1 GCA_904395785.1 uncultured Eubacterium sp.
CACGGTTCACATGTTTTACTTCATTTACAATTCTATTCGAAATAACGTCTAATACTTCATATGGAATTTTAGCCCAGTCAGCTGTCATTCCATCAATTGATGTTACTGCACGAATCGCAACTGCGTAATCATATGTTCTTTGATCACCCATAACTCCAACAGAACGCATGTTTGTTAAACATGTAAAATACTGCCAAATTTCTCTTTGTAATCCAGCTTTTGCTATCTCCTCACGTAAAATGTAATCAGATTCACGTACGATTTCTAATTTTTCTTCTGTAATTTCTCCAAGTACACGAATTCCAAGTCCTGGTCCTGGGAAAGGTTGTCTCCATACCATTTCTTCTGGTAATCCTAACTCAATCCCTAATGCACGTACCTCATCTTTAAATAATGTATTTAAAGGTTCAATTAATGAGAACTGCATATCTTCAGGTAAACCACCTACGTTGTGGTGAGATTTAATTGTTTGTGCTGTTTGAGTCCCACTTTCAATGACATCAGTATATAATGTTCCTTGTGCTAACCATTTAATATCTTCACCAGCTACTAATTTTTTCACTTCTTCATCAAATGTATACACAAATTCATTTCCAATAATTTTACGTTTTTTCTCAGGATCACTTACCCCAGCTAATTTTCCTAAGAATCTATCTTTCGCATCTACTTTCGTAAGGTTAATTTTCATGTTTTCTCCAAACATCTGCATAACACTTTCTGCTTCCCCTTTACGAAGTAAACCATGATCAATAAACATACAGTATAATTGATCACCAATGGCTTTATGTAATAATGCTGCTACTACTGAACTATCAACCCCTCCAGATAGTGCTAATAATACTTTATCATTACCAACTTTTTCACGGATCTTTTTCACTTCCATGTCAATAAAACTATGCATTGACCAATCATTTTTTGCTTGACATACTTCAAACACAAAGTTTTTTAAAATATCATTTCCATACACACTGTGACGTACTTCTGGATGGAATTGTAATGTATAAATCTTTTTCTCTTCATTACTTGTTGCAGCATATGGGCAAGTATCACTTGATGCATCTGTAATAAATCCATCAGCTAATTCTGCTACTTGATCACCATGTGACATCCAAACAATTTGTTTTTTCGGTAATCCTTTAAATAATAATGAATCACTTACAATTTCAATTTCTGTACGTCCATATTCTTTTGTTTCACATGCTTTTACAGCTCCACCATTCATATGGTGTGTCATTTGCATTCCATAACAAATCCCTAAAATTGGAATACCTGATGTAAAGATTGCAGGGTCACAAGCAAATGCATTTTCTTCATATACACTATTTGGACCACCACTAAATACAATCCCTTTCACATCACCAAACGCCTTAATTTCCTCTAAAGTTAACGTGTGTGGATGTAATTCTGAGTATACACCAAATTCACGAATACGACGTGCAATCAATTGGTTATACTGACTTCCAAAGTCTAATACAATAATTTTATCAGCCATAAGATCCTCCTTTATTTCATCGATATGTATCGATTATTTACATTTATTCTATCACTGTTTTCTTTGGATGAAAATACATTTTTTTCATTTATTTATATAAATGATGCTAATGCAAAATTCAATACAAAGATTACCATTAATACCCAAACTGTAGGATGAATTTCTTTTATACGTTTACTTGCTATCATCGCTACTGTATACGCAATAAACCCTAATGCAATCCCATTGGAAATAGAATAAGTAAGAATCATTGCAATAACAGTTATAAATCCTGAAGTTGCAAAAATTAAATCATCCCAATCAATACCTTTTAATTGCTGTGCCATCATAATTCCAACAACTACTAAAGCGGGTGCCGTTACCGCATTAGTTACAGCAGACAAAATTAATGGTGCAAATAAAATAGAAACAAAAAATAATATTCCTGTTGTACATGCAGTTAATCCAGTCTTTCCACCTGCTTCAACACCTGAAGTAGATTCTACAAATGAAGTAACTGTAGATGTTCCTAACATAGCACCTACCGTTGTACCAATAGCATCCGCCAACAACGCTTTTTCTGCATTTACTAATTCTCCTTTTTCATTAATTAATCCTACACGATTTCCAACTGCTACTAATGTTCCAGCAGTATCAAAGAAATCTACAAACAATAAAGAGAAAATCGCAACAAATGCATTCATTGGATTCTTAAATAATTCATCAAAGCCATGCATAAAAGCACCTGCACCGTCCATTTGAAAAGATGTATCTAAAATACTAGTTGGTAGCACCGGCATTCCTTTTATACCAAATACTTGTCCACAAATTATACCTATCATTGCTGTTATTAACATTCCTATAAATACAGCAGCAGGTACTTTTCTAATAACAAGTGCTATCGTAAGTAAAATTCCAAATACTGCCAATAATACTGTAGGAGAAGCTACATCTCCTAATGTTACAAATGTTGATGCATCTGCAATAATGATTTCAGCATTTTTTAATCCTACGAATGCAATGAAAAAACCAATTCCGGCACCTATCGCTAATTTTAATTGATTCGGTATTGCATTGATAATAGCTTTTCTCGCTCCTGTCACAGATACTAATATAAAAATTATACCAGAAATAAATACTGCGGTTAAAGCAGCTGCCCAACTCATCCCCATTGTTCCACAAATTGTATAAGCAAATAAAGCATTTACTCCCATACCTGCAGCCAAAGAGACTGGATAATTTGCCAAAACACCCATTAGAATAGAAGCAAATCCTGCTGAAATTGCTGTCGCAAGAAATACTGATGAAGCATTCATACCTGCATCTGCTAATATAGCCGGATTTACTCCAAGAATATAAGCCATTGCTAAAAATGTAGTAATCCCTGCAACTATTTCTGTTTTAACAGTCGTATTTTTTTCTTTTAATTTAAATAATCTTTCTAACATAATACCCTCTTTCTGTCAGCATAAACAAAAAAGTTCTGCAAAAAAAGCGCGCAGAACACCCGTATAAACTCATCGTAGTCTGAAATAAGGACTTCAGGTAGAAACGCTTTCTTCCATTTACATGAAAGCTTATACGATGTTATGCAAGACTTTTTTATTATATAGAAAGAACCTTTAAATTTCAAGACATAACTCTGCTTTTTTCGACAGATTCAAGCAACTCTTTCTTCATTTTATACAAAGCATAAAACAATGTCTTGTATTAAATCCCAATTTTAAAATTACAATAACCAACCTACTTAAACCTTTATAATAATCACAAAAAAATAAATGCACTTTTAAAAAATTTTATACATTTTATCTTTCTTAGTCTTCTTACTAACTTTTGAATAATTTCGAGAATATTCTATGTTTTACTTGATAACATAAAAGCATTTGATATCTTACCTAGTGCACATAATTTCTAACACTTCTTTCATATATTCTATTTTTCTACTGTTTCTGACACAGAAAAATTCACATATAATATTAATGATATTTTACCGATCTCAACTATTCACTATAAAAATGCACTGCCTTCAACTGAGTAACCAATTCATGCCGTGCACTTTATAATTCACATCTTTTTTTATTTTTTCAAATATTTCGTATATGCTGCCGTATGCAACAATTCATTCGCATGTGCTATCATCTCTTTACTTGGAGGTGCAATCCCTTCTAACGGATACACTAACCCTAACTCTTTCCACTTATAAACACCTAGTGTATGATAAGGAAGAACTTCCACACGTTCTACATTATCTAATGATTGAATAAATTGATCTAATTGTTGTAAATGTGCATCATTAGCTGTTTTTTTAGGCACAAGTACATGACGAATCCAAACTGGCTTTTTTATTTGTGATAAATATTGTGCCATCTCAAGAATCGATTCATTATCACATCCTGTTAATTGTTGATGTGCTTGTGCATCCATATGCTTCATATCTAATAATACTAAATCTGTTACTTCCATTAATTTTTGAAATTTCGTAAAAAATGGTTCTTTTCTAGTAAAAGGTTTTCCGCACGTATCTATCACCGTATGGATTCCCAGTTTTTTTGCCCTTTGAAACAACTCTAACACAAAATCAATTTGTAACAATGGTTCTCCTCCACTTACTGTTATGCCTCCATCATCTTTCCAATATGCTTTATAGCGTAGTGCTTTTTGTAATACTTCATCACTACTTTGTGTTCCTTGTTTCAACTCCCATGTATCTACATTATGACAAAACTGACAACGCATTTGGCATCCTTGTAGAAAGATTACATAACGTACACCTGGTCCATCAACTGAACCAAATGTTTCAATAGAATGAATCGCTCCTTTTACATGCTCCATACATCTCATCCTTTCTTTATATACTTTGAAAAAAGTCTGTCAATAAACAGACCCTTTTCCTATTATAAATGACCATGACAAGTTCTTGCGATAACATCTAATTGTTGTTCACGTGTTAAGTCAATAAATTTTACCGCATAACCAGAAACACGAATTGTAAAGTTTGCATATTCTTCTTTTTCTGGGTGTTCCATAGCATCTTTTAATTTTTCAACACCAAATACATTGACATTTAAGTGATGTGCTCCTTGATCAAAATATCCATCCATTACACGTACTAAGTTATTTGCTTGTTCTTCTTCTGTATGTCCTAATGCACCTGGATTAATCGTTTGTGTATTACTAATACCATCTAAAGCATATTCATATGGTAATTTTGCAACTGAATTTAAAGATGCAAGTAATCCATTTTGCTCTGCACCATAAGATGGGTTAGCTCCTGGAGATAAAGGTTCTTCTGCTTTTCTTCCATCTGGTAATGCTCCTGTTGCTTTTCCATATACAACATTTGAAGTAATAGTCAAAATAGAAGTAGTTGGTTCAGCATGACGATATGTGTGACGTTTTTTAATTTTATCCATAAATGTTTTTAATAACCATACCGCAATATCATCTGCACGATCATCATCATTTCCATAACGAGGGAAATCACCTTCTGTTTCAAAATCGACTACCACACCATCTTCATCACGAATTGTTTTTACTTTCGCATATTTAATAGCACTTAAAGAATCCACAACATGAGAGAATCCTGCAATACCTGTCGCAAAAGTACGACGTACATCTGTATCAATTAATGCCATTTGTGTTGCTTCATAGTAATATTTATCATGCATGTATTGAATAAGGTTTAAAATATTTACATATAAGTCTGCTAACCATTCCATCATCCCATCATAACGATGCATAACTTCATCAAAGTCTAAATATTCACTTGTGATTGCTTTATATTCAGGTCCAACTTGAACTTTTGTTTTTTCATCAATACCACCATTGATTGCATATAATAAACATTTCGCAAGGTTTGCACGAGCCCCAAAAAACTGCATTTCTTTTCCTGTTTGTGTCGCAGATACACAACAACATACTGCATAATCATCTCCCCATACAGGACGCATAACATCATCATTTTCATACTGTACAGAACTTGTATTTACAGATACCTTTGCGCTATATTTCTTAAAGTTTTCTGGTAAGTTACTTGAATATAAAACTGTTAAGTTTGGTTCTGGTGAAGGTCCCATATTTTCTAGTGTATGCAAGAATCTAAAACATGTTTTTGTAACTAAATGACGTCCATCCATACCTAATCCTGCAATATCTAATGTTGCCCATACAGGATCTCCTGAAAACAGCTCGTTATAAGATGGAACACGTGCAAATTTTACCATACGAAATTTCATTGTGATATGATCAATTAACTCTTGTGCTTCTTCCTCTGTTAATGTGCCATTTGCTAAATCGCGTTCCATATAAATATCTAAGAAAGTAGAAATACGACCTACAGACATTGCAGCACCATTTTGTGTTTTAATAGCCGCAAGATATCCAAAATATAACCATTGGACAGCTTCTCTTGCATTTTTCGCTGGACCACTAATATCATATCCATAAATCGCAGCCATTTCTTTCATACCTTTTAACGCTTTAATTTGGTCTGCTAATTCCTCACGTTGACGAATAATATCATCTAACATCGTTCCACAACCGCAATTTCTTAAATCTTTTTGTTTTTGTTCAATTAAGAAATCAATCCCATATAAAGCTACACGACGATAATCACCAACGATACGACCACGTCCATAGGTATCTGGTAATCCTGTTACAATTTTATTACGGCGTGCTGTAAGCATTTCATCTGTGTATGCATCAAACACTGCTTGATTGTGTGTTTTATGATATTTCGTAAAAATTTCATGTAATTTTTCATTTGGTGTATACCCATAAGTTGTACATGCATCCATCGACATTTTAATTCCACCATATGGCATAAATGCACGTTTCAATGGTTTATCTGTTTGTAACCCTACAACTTTTTCTAACGTTTTTAATTCTTCTGAAATGTAACCAGGGCCATAGGCAGTTAAAGATGAAACAATTTCTGTTTCCATATCTAAAACTCCACCTTTCGCACGTTCTTCTTTTTGTAATTTTTGTAAAGCATTCCAAAGCTTTGTTGTGGCCTCACTAGGTCCTACCATGAATGATTCATCACCATCATAAGGCTGATAATTGTTTTGAATGAAATCGCGTACATTTACTTCTTCTTTCCAAAGACGTCCAGTAAAACCTTCCCATTCTTTTCGTTCAATACTCATATAATTACCTCCTGTATATGCTTTCATTATAAAGTAAACTTAAGTTAACTTTCAACTATAATCTACTCATTTTTGTTATACAAGGCCACATTGCTATCCATCATGTTATGATTTATCATAACGCTTACAATGTATCACTTATTTCATCTATCGTCAATCTTTTGTTATTTCCTATTATTACCAGTCATGTTTTTTCATACAAATTCTGTTATACTTAATAAACAGGAAAGGATGATACATATGAAAATAGGAATTTTAGGTACAGGTAGTATTGCCTCTATCATGGCAAATACAATTACGAAAATGAATGATGCAAATATCACTTGTTATGCTGTTGCTTCACGTACATTATCCAAAGCACAAACATTCGCAAATCAGCACCATATCTCACATGCTTATGGAAGTTATGAAGATTTAGTAAAAGATCCTAACATTGATCTTGTTTATATCGCAACACCACATAGTTCTCATTATGAAGATGCTTTATTATGTTTACAGTATAAAAAAGCAATATTATGCGAGAAACCATTTACGGTAAATCATAAACAAGCACAACATATTTTTCAATTAGCTAACGAAGCTAATATCTTTGTGGCAGAAGCTATTTGGACAAGATATATGCCTTCTAAAGCAATTCTTCAAGACTTACTCGCAAATGAAATCATAGGTAACGTGCATTCTTTACAAGCAAATATTGGATATCAACTACAATCAGTGGAAAGAATGAATAATCCAATGCTTGCAGGTGGTGCATTATTAGATATTGGTATATATCCTATTCATTTTGCAATGATGGTATTTGGTCAAGAAGCTAGTCTTGTATCTAGTTATGCATATATCCAAGATGGTGTTGATTTGATGGATAGTATCACTATGCAATGGCCAGATGGAAAAATGGCTGTCTTACATGCAACTATGATGACAAATACAGAAAAAGATGCATATATTTATGGAGAAAAAGGATATATCAAAATACAAAATATCAACAATCCAGAAGTTATTTATATTTATACACAAGATCATCAATTAGTAAATACCATACAGGTGCCTCAACAAATTAGTGGGTATGAATATGAAGTGATCGCATGTCATAAAGCCTTATCACAAGGACAACTTGAGTGTAAAGATGCTCCTCATGCTTTGACACTACACGTACTACAGTTTATGGACAATATTCGTAAACAATGGAACTTAACTTATCCATTTGAATAACAAAAATACCGTGAAGTCAAACACTTTACGGTATTTTCTTATACATTATTTATTTTGATCGTTTGTTAATCTTTCTTCTAATTGACTCACTTCTTCTTCTAATCGTTTGATAAATTCTTCTTTTTCCTGAATTCTTTCTTCCATATCTTGAATTGCTTTTTCGCCAATTAATCCAACGATTTCATCTTGCATACGACGAATTTGTCTTTTTTGATTTTGTATTAACTCCTGCTTTCTTGCTTTTTGATCAATCATACGTTGTCTCCATTCCATATGGCGTTGTTGATTCCATTGTGTTAATCCATCAAAATAAGCATCCATTAATTGTCTAAACTCATTCCAAACTTCATCATCTTTTTCTTTACCGCAAGACCCGATTTGTTTCCATTCTACACCTAATGTTTTCATTGCTTGTGTATCTTCACGTGTAAAACTTTGTTTTGCGATAATTTCTTTTGCTTGTGCTATCAATTGTTGTTTCTGTGCAAATTTTTCTTCTTGTTGTTGACGAACTTGTTCATAATATGCATTACGACGATCATAAAATGTTTGTCTATTTGCTTGGAAAGCTTCCCATAAACGATCTTCATGTTCTTTTCCTGCACTTCCAACTTCTTTCCAACGTGTCATCAATTCTTGATATTTTTTGCTAGTTTCATTCCATTCCTCTAACAGCATTAATGCTTTTGCTTCTTCCACTAATTGTTGTTTTACTTCTAATGCATGAGCAAAACGATCTTGTAAATCTTGCCAATGTGCTTGTTTACGATCATAAAATAATTGTCTAGCTGCTTGAAACTCTTCCCATAATGCATCATCTACTGCACGACCAATGGAAGGTACTTGTTTCCATTCATCCATTAATGCTTTCATTTCTTCTTTCATTTGATGAACACGCTCACTATCTGCTAATTGCTTTGCACGGATGATCAAATCTTCTTTTGCTGCTTTATATTGTGCTAATAGTGCTTTACGTTTTCCATAAAAACGGTCTAAACCAGCTTCAAACTCTTCAATTAATTTATCTTCATATGCGCTATCCCAATAAGCAACTCTTTTCCAATTACGTTGCAATCCTTGTAGTTGATCCGCTACATCATCCCATGATGACTCTTCAGGAATGGCTTGTAATTGTTGCAGTAACTCTTCTCTTTTGCGAATATCTTCATCTAAATCTCTTATTTCATACATTGCTTCATTATCGTTATACATAAAACTTCCTCCGATCTTAAATATCCTTGCATATTCTGCTCATATCCATTGTATCTCATCTACAAAAAAATATCATGCAAATTTTGCATTTTTTCATAATTTTTTTATGATCACCAATTGTAAAATGAATTTGGAATTATAGATATGAAGAAAATAACATGTTATTTTCTTCATATTGTACAAAAAAAAGTCCATAG